>JANQSB010000547.1 GCA_028284295.1 Myxococcota bacterium
GTGGTCACCGTCTTGCCGCCCCGGCCCTTCTTCTCGCGTCGCACCCGGGCGACGCCGTCTCCGGCGGGCGTCTCCCTCCCGCTGCCGCGGGGATTGGCCCGGCATTGGCAGCGCTTCTGGGGAAGCCCGCAGTGCGGGCACACGCGGCCGTGCTCGGACGAGTAGACGGTGCGGTCCCCGGAGCGCCGGCTCATGCGGCCCCCCGCTGCCGCGCGCGCAGGGCGAAGCGGCAGATCAGCCGCACCATGGTTTCGTCGTCCTGGATTCCGCCCATGGGCCAGTCCCCGAGCATGAAGGTGGGCACCCCCGTCACCTGGGCCTCGGCGGCGTCGCGCGTGTGTGCTTCGAGGGTCCGCTCTCCCGTCTCGATCTCCTCGTCGTCGAGCGCGAGCCCCAGGTCCGCGGCCCAGCGGTCGACCTCCATCTCGTCGTCGCAGCTGCGCCCCTCTTCGAAGATCGCGGTGTACACCCGCTCGCGCCAGGCGGCCTCGGTCGCGCCGTCGGTGTCCCGTCGGGCCAGGGCGATGGCCACGGCGTGGGCCCGTCTCGAGTCGAGCCAGGTTCGCGGGACCCGGACGGGCACCGAAAGATCACTCGACACGCGCAGCACGTTGGCGCGCCGGTCTTCGGGAACCAGGGCACCGCGGCGCCAGTTGAGCAGGCCCGCCAGGTCGACGGGCCGGAACGCGAAGCGCACCGCCGGCCGCCCGGGCTCGGCGGGGCTGGCTTCGAAGCGGTCTCGGATCCGCTCCATCACGCGATGGGCCACGTAGCAGAGGCTCGAGGCGAAGTCATAGTGGACGAGAACGTGGATGGGCGGCCCCGCGCCGCCGTCGCGCGTGTCCGTGACGCTCACCCCAGCAGTCGGCGGTGGTCCACCATGATGCAGCGGTCCTGGACCACCTCGATCCCGGCCGCGCGCAGGCGCGCCGCCGCGGCGCCGTGGACGATCCCGAGCTGCATCCAGACCGTTCGGGGCAGGGGGTTCATGGCGAGGATCTCGTCGACATGGGCCGGGATGTGGTCCGGCGCTCGGAACAGGTTCACGAGGTCGACCGGCGGGTCGTCGGGGCCCAGGTCGGCGAGGGAGCGCAGCACCCGCTCGCCCAGGATGCGCTTCCGCTTGGGGTTCACGGGCACGACGCGATAGCCGTGCTGCTGCAGATAGCGGGGAATGCGATGCGCGTCCGCACTCTCGTCGTCCTTCGCGCCGACCACCGCGATGATCCGGGCCTGGGAGAGCAGCGCGCGCAGGCGCTCGTCGTCTCCGCTGGCCGCGCCGCCTCGGGTCTCGGCGTCTTCCGCCGTTTCGATCGTCATCGGCTCCGCTTTCGTCGGGTCGGTCGAAGGTGCTCGAGGCCCGGCCGGGCAACCCGTCGCAGGACTAGTCGCCGAAGACGTCGAGCACGTCGCTGCCGCGAACATAGCGCGACGGGTGGATGAACTCGGCCAGCTCCGGCACGGTGATGCCCGAGGGCTGGATCGACTCGAGCCAGCCGGCCTGGACGGCGCGGTACTCCGTGGGGGTCAGACCGGAGCGTCGGTGGTGCCGGAACAGCGAGTCCAGCTTCTGCAGCTCCTGGTAGGCCTCGAACTGACTGCTGGGCCGGTTGTAGACGTAGCGTCGCAGCTCGAATCCCACGATGCGTCGCGCGCCGGTACTGCGGCGGTAGTCGTCGACGGCGCCCTGCAGGATCTCCCGGACCTTCGGCGCGCGGCTGCCGTCGGGCGCGAAGACCTGGTCGTGGAGCTTGACGCTGTGCTCGATCTCGCTGGCCACCAGGCGCATCTCGGCGACCCGCAGGCTGACGTTGCCCGCGACACGCCGCAGGCTGTCGAGGTCTTCGATGGTGCCGGCTCCCTGGGCGACCGAACGCAGCTCCTCCCGGGTGGGCACGCGGAGCGCGATGCCGACGTCCCGTAGCGAGTCCGGGTCGCGCACGCGGTAGGAGGCCGGCACCCCGATGGGCATGTCGGGTCGGGCGTCCGGGTAGCTCTCGGCCAGGTTCGCGCGGGAGATGCCGTCCGGAATGCCGTCGATGGGCAGGTCGCTGCCCAGGAAGTCGAGCCCGGGGCCGGTGAGGATGTTGAACTGGAGGCCGAGCACCGAGAAGTTGTCCATGAAGGCCGGCGCGGTCGAGGGATCGGCGATGCCGAAGCGGGCGTCCCTGCCGCCGCCTGTCTGGTTCCGGTACAGGGTGTTGCTCGTGTGGGGCGTTCCCTGGTCGTGGAAGAAGATGTCGTCGGCCACGTAGTCGACGCCGCGATCCCGGCTCTGGCGTCCGTTGGCCCGGGTGACCCGGCCCTTGCCGCGCCGGACCATGTGGATCGTCGCCGCGTCGACGTCGATCAGGTCGAGTGCCGACAGGTCGCCGATGGTGGCGGTCCCGCCCGGTGCCGAGATGCGCAGCTCCGGACCGTCCACCGAGAGCTTCTCGTTGAGTCCCATGGTGAAGGTGCCCTGGCTGCCGAGGTCGAATTCCAGGCTGGCCGGTGCGGCCGACCCGTCGTCGACGACGCGGCGGAAGAAGGTGGCGGCGTTGGGGACCTCGCGGCGGAAGTAGACCGAGTTCGGGTCGCCTGCGGAGGGGTTCAGCAGCACCTCGTCGGCCGATACCCGGAAGAGGCCACCGGTGACCCCGTCTCCGAACTCCGCTCGCGGAATCGGCGGCGGGTCCTCGAGCTGGATCAGCTGCTGCAGGTTGATGGTGAGGCTGCCGAGGCGGACCGGCGTGCCGACGTCGCTGCCGAAGCGCACGCGGTTGGTCGCCTGGGTGACCAGGCTGTCCGCGCCGTCGGTGGTTCCGAAGACCTCGCCCTCGAAGACGATGCTGCTGGCGGGCGCGGTGAAGAGCGCCGCGAGCTGGTCGAGGATGCCGGCGCGGGCCGTGAGCACAGCGTCGCCGTCGATCTGGACCGAGTCACGGTAGATCTGGTCGGATTCGGTCTGGATCTCGACGCTGCCGATCACGTTCGGGAGGTCGTCGCCAAGGGTCGAGCGGAGGTCGATGGTCCGCAGGACCAGCTCGAAGTCTGGGTTGGCGTCGTCACCGATGGCCACCTGCGCCCGGAGCCCGTCGCTCGGGTCCAGGGGGTCGCCGTCCTTGAGGTTGCGGTCCGTGTCATCGACGACGCCGTCGCCGTTCAGGTCCGCGAAGCGCTCGTAGACGTGGTCGGGCTCGTCCGGGTCGGCGTCGGGCACCGGAGGCTGGCCGCGGGTGGTCCCGAAGGCCGCCTCGAACTCCTCGTCGGTGAGGCCGGCGGTCAGCACGAGGTTCGAGTTCTCGACCCGGTTCGCGAGGTCGAGGCCGAGGTTGATGCCGCGGACGCCCGAGGACGGCGGGTCGAGCCCGAGGGATTGCAGTGCGTAGGGGGTGTCGTCGAAGCCGACGACGATCTGCAGCCGATCCGGCAGCCGGTCCGCCTGGTCGGTCTGGATCGTCGCGCCCTGGCGGATGGCCAGGCGCGGCTGCGAGCCCAGCACGTCGAAGCGGATCCGGGGGTCGCCGGCGTCGACGAAGCCGACCGGTGCGTCGAGCAGGATGGTGGCGGCGGTCAGCTGGACGGCCTCGATCCCGGAGGTGTCCGGGATGAGGTCGAGATTCATCTGCGGGCCGTTGCCGCAGAGGGCTCCGGTGGCGCAGCCGATGCCCACCGGGCCGGTGTCCGCGCGGATCGCCAGGGTCCGGAAGAGCTGCTCGTTGCCGGCCCGGATGCCCAGGGTGCGAGGGTTGGCGTCCGAGATCTCCGTGTAGTCGTTGATCTCGATCGTGCCCTGGACGCTCTCGATGCGGTAGCGGTCGAGATAGGTCTCGGGAGTGGTCTCGACGATCTGGGTCATCGGGTCCGGCAGTCGGCCCCAGGTGACGTCCTCGAGCTGGGTGTCACTTAGGTCGGAGCTCCCGAGATCCACCATGTCGAGCTCGAGCCCGTTGCGGAGGTCGCCCTGCTGCACGAAGTCGATCTCGCCCCGGCCGACCAGCCGGAAGATCGGGGCGTTGTCGCGGGCGTCGAGCACCACCGTCTCGTCGGAGCCCGTGACGCCCGCCTGCAGGAAGAAGGTGCGCGCCGTCAGGTCGACGTTCTCGGCAAAGCGGAGGTCGCCGCCGCTCGCCGGCGTGGCCCCGAAGGTGTCCGAGACCAGGGTGATCGACTCCTGGGCCTCGACCACGAGTGGCTGGCTCTCGTCCGTGGCGTCGCCGAACACGAAGGTCCCGCCGACCTGCGCGTTCAACGACTCGACCTGCAGCGGGTTTCCCGCGCCGCGCTCGAAGTCGAGCTGCATCTCGGGATCGGAGAGCACGAGCCGCAGGTTCGTGTCCCGCAGCTGCGAGTTGAGGACCTCGATCGAGCCCTCCCGGCTCGCCAGCCCGTAGCTGCCCGGCTGCAGGTCGAGGTTGCCGGGCATGCCGTTCGGGTCCTCGAAGCTCGGCAGCCAGTTGCGCCCCGTGCGCAGCAGCAGCGAGTTGTCCTGGTTGACCGTGAAGCTCCCGACCGGCAGGGGGTCCTGGTTGCTGTCCCGGGGGAGCCCGAAGTCGTCCTCGGTGAAGTCGATCGCCGCGTCGAAGCCACGGATCGCTCCGTCGGGCATCCCGCTGGCGTCGACCCGGCCGGCGTCGATGGGCTGCAGGTCGCCCGGGTTGCCGGCGAAGACCGCCTCGACGGTGACCGAGGTACCCCACAGCCGGTCGTACTCCCCGAGCACCAGGTTGAAGCCGTCGGGCCGCGAGACGTTGACGGCGGGCGCCGTCAGGATGACCTCGGTGC
>JANQSB010000553.1 GCA_028284295.1 Myxococcota bacterium
GCGCCGCAGCGAGCACGAGGATCGACTCGACCGCCTGGGCGTCGTGTTGAACGTCGGGGTCTGCATCGAGGCGATCGCACCCGATGGCGTCCGGATCGCGCGCGGCTCGGGGTCGCACCGGGTCGCCGCCGACCAGGTGATCGTGGCCGGCGTTCCGGCACCGGACACGCGGCTCCACGACGCACTCGTGGGAGAGGTCCCCGAGCTGCACGCCGTGGGCGACTGCACGGGCCTCGGCCTGGTGCAGGGCGCGGTGCTGGACGGCGCCCGCGCGGCCTGCAGGATCTAGAGGGGGTCCCCGGTCGCACGCGTGCGGCTGGCCCGACGAAGGGCTCGAAAGCCCAACGCGCCGATTGCCGCCAAGAAGAGACTGGGCGCCAGCAAGAGGCGCAGCTGCGCATCGGGGATCTGCAGGGCCATGGCTACCGGGGCCGCGATGGCGAGAGCCATCCAGATCGCGAACCAGTACGGGCTTGCGGCGCTCGCCCGCCACACCTGAACTGCTGTCGCAACCGAGAGCAATCCCATTGCGATGCCGAACGAGTACAGACCCGGATGCAGATCGGACAGTCCGAGAGCCCAGCCGATCACGTTCGCAGCCACGGCAATGCAGCCGTATGCGCCCAGGAACACGGCAAGGGCCGCCCGCCAGAAGCTCATCTTCGCCACGGATGCATGCTCTTCGGGGCCGTGCGTGGTCAACTCCATGCTCCCGCGCGCGGTCCGGTGTCAGCTGATCAGCTGCCGCAAGAGCAGGATGCTGAGAGCGACCGAACAGAAGCCCGCAACCAGTCGGCACGCCCATGGCGCAGGAGACACCAACAGGAAGACCTTGCCCAGGCGAGACACAGTCTCCGCAGCGCTTGGCGACAAGGCGAGCCGAGAGAGCACGACAAGCGCGACAAGCGGGGCAAGCAGGGGTGCCCACCAGATTCGCGGCAAGGCGTGGCCAAGCATCTGGGTCGCGCCGAGGAGCGCGGCTCCACCCAACGCAACACCAATAGCCATGCGGCCCTCACCAGCAGCGAGAAGGCCTTGCCGCTCCAGGCGCCGGGCGCGTCGGATCGCCAGACCAGCCACCGCCAGCAGGGCGAGCCCGCTCCCGACGAGCAGCGGGGGAAGCACATGCTTCCTTCCTTGTCCGCTCGGGAGGTCGCGAGTCCCGGACCTGCTCGAACCCGCGTACAGCTCTACGCCCTTGAAACGAATCGCCGGACCCCGGGCAGTCTCGTAGGGCGCGTCGCTTATCTCGGCAGTCGCAGTGAGCATGAAGACCAGCTGAAAGGTCACCTCGCCAGGCGAGAAGCTCAGGATCCGACCCCCTTCGACGATGCTCACAGCACCATCGGGATGGTAGATTCGATAGACGATCTCACCGTCCGCGCTGATTCGAAGCCAGCTCTGGTCTGCGCGCCACGTTCCGACGAGCGCCTGGCGATCCAGCGGCACCGAGATCGGGGTAGGGCAACCGAGCGAGAGGACCGCCCCTGCAACGAGCGCAGCGAGGCGCATCAGCGAGTCCTCCCGTTCGGCCGATGGGCGACGCCGAAGCGTATCACTCCTCGCTCTTCGGTCCTTCCCCGGCAAACGTACCGCCCTCGACTGCACCCGGCTCGAGCCGCTCGACGACGCCGGCGTCGGCGTCCACGCGCACCCGGTCGCCGTTGCGGAAGGTGCTCGTGGCCGTGCGCGTGTTCACGACGGCGGGCAGCCCGTACTCGCGCGCGACGACGGCGCCGTGGGAGACGGCGCTGCCGACGTCGGTCACGAGCCCGCCGGCCAGTCCGAAGTAGGGCGTCCAGCCGACGTCGGTCACCGGCGCGATGAGGATCTCGCCTTCGCGCAGGGACTCCGCGTCCTCGAGGCGGTGCACCACCCGGGCGATGCCCTCGACCCGCCCCCGGCTGACGGGTGCGCCGTGGACCCGGTCGGTACTCGACTGTCGAGGGTCTTCGGAGAGGGGTTCGGGCACGCCCTCGAAGACGTCGGGAAAGCGGAGCCCGTCCAGGCGTTCGTGGATGGCGCGCCGCTCCTCCGCCAGGGCAGCGAGACCTTCGCGCTCGCCGCTCGCCAGCTCGCCCAGCTCCTCGTGGGTCAGGAAGAAGACCGCGTCCGCGTCCGGTAGCAGGCCCTCGGCAGCGGCGACCTCGCCGAGACGACGGTAGGCGCGCTTGAAGCGCGTCGTCACGTCGACGAGACCGCTCTTGGTCTCCTCGCGCGAGCGGACCGCGCTGCGCGCCAGCCGGGTGAGCCAGGCGATCGCCAGGCCTCCCGTGGGCCGTTCCGGGGCGACACTCGCCGACGTCGGTCCCTCCCGCCCCGCGGCGCGGACGGCGGCCTGCAGCGAGCGGACCAGGGGCATCGGATCCTCGCGCCACTCGGGCTGACGCAGCTCGAGCTCCTTCACGGTACGATGCCCGTGTCGCTCGAGGTACTGCGCGAAGGCGAGGCCGGCTTCGCCGCTCTCGTCCGAGCGGAGCCATGCGAGGGCCTGCTCTCGAGCCACGTCGGCGAAGCAGGGACTCCCGTCCGGGTGCGAGGCGATGGCATCCCGCACCCGGTCGGCACCCGCGGCGATGTCGGCGCTCTCGACACCTTCTGCGCCCGCCAGCAGTGCGGCCACCCTCGCATGGTGTTCGTC
>JANQSB010000574.1 GCA_028284295.1 Myxococcota bacterium
GTGGGACCGCGGCAACGTCATGCAGACCCTCGAGACCTACGAGCGGCTGTCCCGCGCCGCCGCAGCTGAAGGCGCGCAGGTCATCGTGTGGCCGGAGACCGCGGTGCCGGGCGCGCTCGACCTGGTGCCCAGCATGCGAGAACGGCTGATGGCCTTGTCCCGGGAGACCCGGGCGGTGCTGGTGGTCGGGAGTGTCGGGGTCGACGTGGACCGGAACGGTCGCGTCGAGCGCTTCTACGACAGCGCCTTCTTCGTGGATCCCGAGCGGGGGATCCTCGACGAGCGATACGACAAGAGCCACCTGGTGCCCTTCGGGGAGTACGTGCCGTTGCGCGGGCTGCTCGGTCGCTTCCTCGGCGCCGTGGCCAGTGGCATCGCCACCGGCGACGTGACTCCCGGTGCGGGGCCGCGGGCGATCGATCTGGTGCTTCCCTCGGACGGCCGTCGGGTGAGGGTGGGTGTGCCGATCTGCTATGAACTGCTCTTTCCGCACCGTGTCCAAGGCTTCGTCGCGGATGGCGGGGGGGTCCTCCTCGGCATCACCAACGACGCCTGGTACGGACGGACGGGGGCGCCGTACCAGTTCCTGGCAATGACCGCGATGCGCTCGGCCGAGACCGGCGTCTACGGGGTCCGCGCAGCGAACACCGGGGTCTCGGCGCTGATCGACTCGGGGGGGTGGGTTCAGCAGGAGACGCCGATCTTCGAGGAGGCCTTCCGGGTCGTCGACGTTCCGATCCGACGGCCGGTGGGAGCCTCGGGTGGCACCTTCTACGTTCGCCATGGAGACGTGTTCGCGTCGGCCTGCTGGCTGGCGCTGGCAGTCGCCGTCGGCCTCGCGGCCCGACGCGGCTGGAGTGGGCAGGCCGGATAGGGTCGCGGGATCCAGGTCCAGACAAGGCAGGAGCAGGCAACGATGAGCGAGACCGTCAACTCCGGGACGAAGACCGGAGCCAACGCGACCGACGCTGCCGAGCTCGTCGAGAGTCTGCGCCGCCTGCGCGGCCGTTTCGACGAGTTCCGGGGGCGTCTTTGACCTGGCGGGACTCCGCAGCCGTCTCGAGGAGCTCGACACCGAGCTGGCGCGGCCAGACCTGTGGGACGACCGCGAGCAGGCCGAGCGCGTCGGGCGGGAGAAGACCTCTCTCGAGAAGGAGCTGAAGCTCTACGACTCCCTCGAGTCGGCCTTCGACGACGCGGCGACCCTGCTCGAGCTTGCCGACGAGGCGGACGACGCCGAAACCCTCGCCGAGGCTGCCGAACAGCTCGCCCGGGCCGAAGAGCAGCTGCAGGACGCCGAGCTGCGACAGCTGCTGGGTGGGGAGCACGACGCGAGCGACGCCATCCTGTCGATCAACAGCGGCGCCGGGGGTACCGACGCCTGCGACTGGGCGGAGATGCTGCTGCGCATGTACCTGCGCTGGGCCGAGCGCCGGGGCTTCAAGGCCGAGATCATCGACCTGCAGGCCGGCGAGGAGGCGGGCCTGCGGGGAGCGACCCTGGCCGTACGGGGCGACTACGCGTACGGCTACCTGAACGTGGAGCAGGGGGTGCACCGGCTGGTGCGGATCTCTCCCTTCGACTCGCAGTCGCGCCGGCATACCGCCTTCGCGAGCGTCACCGCGGTCCCGGAGATCGACGACGCGATCGACGTCGAGATCGAGGAGAGTGACCTGCGGATCGATACCTACCGCGCCAGCGGCGCGGGGGGCCAGCACGTCAACAAGACGGACTCGGCGGTTCGGATCACCCACCTGCCGACCGGCGTCGTGGTGCAGTGCCAGAACGAGCGCTCCCAGCACAAGAACAAGGCGACCGCCATGAAGGTGCTGCGCGCCCAGCTCTACGAGCTCGAGCGACAGCAGCAGGCCGCCAAGCTCGCGGAGGTCACCGGGGAAAAGCGCGAGATCGGGTTCGGCAGCCAGATCCGCTCGTATACCCTCCACCCCCAGCAGCGAGTCAAGGATCACCGGACCAACGCCGAGACCGGCAACGTCGACGCGGTGCTCGACGGCGACCTGGACGCATTGATCCGTGCCGCGCTGTTGCAGCAGTCCCAGGCGGCGTAGGGGAGCCGGAGCCAGCATGAGCGAGTACGAACGAGAAGCGAGGCGCGAGCGCCTGGACGAGCTCCGGGCCACGGGGGTCGACCCCTATCCGGCGCGCGTGGGGCCCCACCAGCGCATCCGCGACGTCGCGACGCGCTTCGGCGAGGTCGACGCCGCCGCGCTGGAGGCCGACC
>JANQSB010000578.1 GCA_028284295.1 Myxococcota bacterium
CTCCGCGCCGAGCACCCAGATCTTGCCGCTGGACGCGCGCAGCTTGGCGGTCAGCAGCTTCTCGGCCTCTTCCCAGGAAACGGGCGCGAGCGAGCCGTCGCTGCCCCGGGCCATGGGACCCTCGTGCCGGTCCGGGTGATAGGTCCGGCCGATGCCGGCCTGGCCGCGGGCGCAGAGCTTTCCGCGGTTGATCGGGTGCTCCGGGTTGCCCTCGAGCTTGATGGGCCGCCCCTCGCGGGTCCGCACGTGCAGGCCGCAAGCGACGGGACACTCTCGACAGGTCGATGCGTACTCGACCGCGATCCCGGGCGTGATGGTCTCGGGCTGGATCACGTAGGGGACCAGCTTCTCGACCGGGTCCGAGCAGGCGGCCGTGGCGGCGGCGCCCGCACCGAGTCCCACCAGTCTCAGGAAGTCTCGTCGATCTAGTTCAGGCATTCTCGGGTCCCGGGGTGGTTGCGGTGAGGTTCGCGGGCGCGCTCAGTGATGACATGTCATGCAGTCGATCGACGCCTGGTGCTCTTCCTTGCGGTGGCACTGGATGCACCACCCCATCTCCAGGGTCTTGGCGGGCACGAAGTACTTCCACGTGGTCTGGTCCTGGACCGCCACCCGCTCCATGTTCTCGATCTGCCCGTGGCAGGCCTGGCAGTCGAGACCGAACTGGATGTGGCGGTTGTGCCGGAACTTCACGTGCTCGGGCAGCCGGTGGACCTGCTGCCAGGCGATCGGCTTCTTCTCTTCCCAGTGCTTCTTGAGGATCTGGATCCCCTCGAGCTCGTCGTACTCGGCGGGGAACTGGGAGTGGCAGCCCATGCACAGCTCGACGGAGGGCACCCCCGCCGCGCGCGACTGGTCGGTGCCGGTGTGGCAGTACATGCAGTCGATCTCGAACTTGCCCGAGTGGTGCTTGTGGCTGAAGGGGATCGGCTGACGCGGGCCCGCGTTCTCCTCGTTCCAGGCCTCGTCGTGGGAGATGCAGGCGTCCAGGGACGGGAATTGCTTGTCGAACTGCGCCGGAATCTCGATCTCGAGGTTCGGGTCGAGCGCCTTGCGCGCCTTCAGCTTCTGCGCCTCGCACACGCTCCCGGCGACGAGAGGCTCTCCGGCCGCGGAGGCGGTAGAGGCCAGGAGGTGGGCGACCAACAGCGCCGCTGCGCCGGTGACGGCCGCGGTGACCAGCCATCGCCGGTGCGTCCTGCGGTTCGGGCTCATAGGGGTCCTCGTGGATGGAGAGCGCCGAAGATGAAGGGGAATCTCTGCGCACAGATCCCCCCGCGCTCGCGATCCGCAGTATCGGGGGGGGCCATTGGGCAAGAAACGCATCGGATCGTTGCACCGAGGTCATCCGGCGGGGCCTTTGCGACGCTTCGCCGGCGCTCCGGCAGCTGATAGACTCCGTTCCCCTCGTGCCCCGAAATCCCTACGGAGGAGCTCCGAGATGATCGGCTTCGATCCCACCGAGGAGCAGGCGCTCATCGTCGAGACCGTCCGCGGCTTCGTCGAGAACGAGCTGCGACCCCGGTCCCGCGAGTGCGACGAGGCGCGCGGCCTCTCGAAGGAGGTGCTCGCCCAGGCACACGAGCTCGGACTCGTCGCCAACGGCCTGCCCGAAGCACACGGGGGCGGTGGCGAGCGCAGCGCAGTCACCAGCTGCCTGATCGCCGAGGAGCTCGCCTGGGGCGACCTCGCCCTGGCCATCGGCGTCCTCTCTCCTTCGCTGCTCGGCATTCCGGTGACCGACTTCGGCAGCGAAGCGCAGCAGGCCGAGATCCTGCCGAGCTTGTGCGGCAACGCCTTCGAGCCGGGCAGCCTCGCGATCGTGGAGCCGCGCCTCGACCAGGACGCCCTGGCACCGGCCACGCGCGCCCAGCGAGACGGCGACGGCTACCGGCTCGACGGAGAGAAGTGCCTCGTCCCCTGGCTCGAGGGAAGCGGTCCCGTGCTGGTGAGCGCGGCCGACGACGAAGGTGCACAGCTCTTCCTCGTCGGGCGAAGCGCCGACGGGCTGCAGGCGACACCCGAGGACAACCTGGGCCTGGCCGGGCTTCCCACCGTCGAGCTCGCACTCGACGGCGTGCGCGTCCCGGCCTCGGCGCGACTGGGCGACGCAGGCGGAACCTCTCTCTCGGCACTGCTGGCCCGCTCCCGTGTCGCCATGGCCGCCGCAGGAGTCGGCATGGCACGCGCCTCCTTCGAGCTGGCCCGCGACTACGCCAAGGAGCGGGAGGCCTTCGGTGTCCCGATCGCGACCAAGCAGGCGATCGCCTTCATGCTCGCCGACATGGCGATCGAGATCGACGCGGCCCGACTCCTGACCTGGGAGGCGGCCTCCCTGCTCGATCGGGGCGAGGTCGCGACCCGCGAGGCGCGCCTGGCCTTCGACAAGGCCAAGCGCACCGTGCTCCAGGCCGCCGACGGCGCGGTCCAGGTGCTGGGCGGGCATGGCTACATCCGCGACTACCTGCCCGAGATGCATCTTCGCAACGCCGGCGGCTTCGCGAGCTTCGAAGCCATGAGTCTTCTCTAGGCGCGTCCGATCCAGGCGCGTCCGAAACAGGAGCGCGTCCGGACTGGCAGCGCTTCAGATCCAGCGATCGAGGAATTCCATGCCCATCTCCTTCGAGCTCACCGACAACAGCATCCGCGCCCGCGAGCACTTCAACCGGATCGCGCAGGAGCAGATGCGCCCGCTCTCCCGCGAAGCCGACACCGGAGAGCATCACCTCCCCCAGCCCTGGGTCGACTTCTGGTGGAACGAGGGGCGCAAGGGAGCGCCGGGGAACCCGGGCGAGCCGGGGGACGGCTTCGTGACGGTCTGCATCCAGGCCGAAGAGCTGTGCTGGGGCGACGCCGGTCTCTACCTGCGCATGCCGACCGCGGCGCTGGGCGGCTCGGCAGTCGGCGCGGCCGGCACCGACGAACAGAAGAAGAAGTTCATGGCGCCCTTCCGCGAGAGCCCCCACCCGGTCTGGGGAGCCATGGCCATCACCGAGCCGGGTGCCGGATCGGACTCCGCCGCCATCGAGACGACGGCGGACTTCGACGAGGAGACCGAGGAGTGGGTCCTCAACGGGACCAAGATCTTCTGCACCGCCGGTGAGGGGGCGTCGCAGGTCGAGGGCGGCTTCGTGGTCGTGTGGGCCACCATCGACGCTTCGGCGGGCCGCGGTGGCATCAAGTCCTTCGTGGTTCCGGCGAAGACGCCCGGGATGGAGCTCGTCGGGCTCGAGAAGAAGATGGGAATCCGGGCCTCGGACACCGCCACCCTGCGCTTCGAGAACTGCCGCGTGCCCCGCGAGAACCTGCTGGGCAGTGCCGAGGTGAAGGGGAAGAAGAAGAAGCCGGGAGGCGACAAGGGCTTCAAGGGCGCCATGGCCACCTTCGACGCCAGCCGCCCGATCGTGGCGGCGATGGCCGTGGGCGTCGGCCGCGCCTCGCTCGACTTCCTGAAGGAGGAGCTCGAGCGACAGGGCGTGGAGATCCGCTACGACGCGCCCCTGCACGCGCTGACGGCGATCGAGCGCGACGTGATCGAGATGGAGGCCGAGCTGCAGGGCGCGCGCCTGCTCACCTGGCGCTCGGCGCAGATGATGGGGCAGGGAAAGCCCAACAACCTGGAAGCCTCGATGGCGAAGGCCAAGGCCGGCCTCGCGGTCACCCAGATCACCCAGAAGGCCGTCGAGATCCTCGGCCCCCTGGGCCAGTCCAAGAAGCTGCTGGTCGAGAAGTGGATGCGGGACGCCAAGATCAACGACATCTTCGAGGGCACCCAACAGATCAACCAGCTGATCGTGGCGCGGCGCATCCTCGACTATTCTTCTTCTCTTCTTCGCTGAAGGCTCTTCTCCTCTAGCGCTGAGCTGAAGGCTCTTCTCCGCTGAAGGCTCTTCTCCGCCAGCGCTTCGCTGAAGGCGGACCCAGGAAGGACGCGACATGCCCGTCAGTCAGGATCTCCTCGACATCCTCGTGTGCCCCGAGAGCCGACAGCCCGTCGCGCCCGCACCCGACGACCTGATCGCGAAGCTCAACGAGCAGATCCGCGCGGGCAGCCTGCGCAACCGCGGCGGCGAGGCCGTGGCCGGGGAGATCGCCGAGGGGTTGCTGCGCGAGGACGGCCAGATCCTCTACGTGGTCGACGACGGCATCCCGGTGATGCTCATCGAGGAGTCGATCGAGCTCGCCTGAGCGCGCCGGAAATCCAGGCGCCCGTCTCGGTTCGCGTCAGTTCGCGAACTCGCGCTTCTTCAGCTGGCGGACGTACTCGGACAGCTCCGGGTCGCTGGCGACGAGCTTGTTGATCTTCTCTTCGAACTCGGCGGCGCGGGTCTCCAGCGGCCGCGTGTCGAGGGGAAGCCCGAGGCAACGCGCGAGCTTCTGCACCAGCGCCAGCGCGCCACGCGGATTCGGCGACATGTTGATGTAGTGCGGCAGCCCGGCCCACAGGCTCACCACCGGAACGCCCTCCTCTTCGAGTCGCGAGCCGAGCACGCCGACGATCCCGGTGGGTCCCTGGTACTCGGAGCTGGCGACGGACAGCTCGCGCAGCTCGTCTTCGTGGGTGGCGAAGCCCGTGACCTGGACGGGCTGCGAGTACACCACCTCGGCCTGGTAGGCGCCGAGCAGGAAGGCTCGCGAGACCCCGAGGCGGCGGACCAGGTCGACCACCGCATCGCAGTAGCGGCGCCACTGCAGGTGCGGCTCGACCCCGAGGCCGGTCACCAGCTCGCGGCTCTCGTCGATGGAGCCGTAGCGGAACTCCGTGTGCGGCCACAGGATCACGCGCTCGCGGGGAGGCGGCGTGAGGCTCTGCGGCTCGCCATCGCCTGCCGTGCCGCGGGCCCCCTGCGCCAGGGGACGCTGGATCACCTCGGGCCGACGCACGGTGAAGTCGTAGAAGTCGTCGGCGTCGATCTCGGCGAGCGGCACCGACTGAACGGCTTCGTCGATGTAGCGGAGCGCCGCGGTCGCCGAATCGCCGGCGTCGTTCCAGCCACCGAAAGCCAGGATCAGCGTCGCGTCGCGAAGGACGGGCTCGACGTGCATGCGGATCGGATCGTTCACCACCCGAGAGTCGCACGACTCGGACGCCTCACACAAGAGTGATCGGCAGCGTCAGCGAACGAATCGGTAGCCGTGCCCGCGCACCGAGACGATGTGTCGCGGACGCGACGGATCGGGCTCGATGTAGCGACGCAGACGCACGATGAACGAGTCGATCACGCGCGTGCGCGTGTCGGGCCGGAGCCCCCACACCTCTTCGAGCAGGGTTCCCCGCGTCACCGCCTCCCCCTCGCGCGACACCAACGCACGAAGCAGACCCATCTCGCGCGTCGTCAGCGAGACCCGGCCGCGGGGCGAATCGATTTCGAAGCGATCGAAGTGGACGGTCACGTCCCCGAACCGGAATTCTGGCGCAGC
>JANQSB010000582.1 GCA_028284295.1 Myxococcota bacterium
TCGCGTGCGGTCGCGTTGAGCCCCATGAAGGCCATCTCGAGGCCGTGATCGTCGATCATCCAGTGCCCTTCGCTCGACATGCCGAGGGGATGCCAGAGCTTCTCCTCCATGTACTCCGCGATCGGCCGGCCCGTGGCCTGGACGAGGAGCATGCCGAGCACCTGGGTATCCATCGAGTTGTACAGGTTGTAGGTGCCGGGCTCTCGCGCGCGTTCGAGTCGCGCAGCCAGCTCGGCGAGCGAGCCGCCCACCGCGAGGATTCGCCCGAAGCGGTTGATGTCGGAGTCTGGATCGCTGTAGTCCTCGTTCCAGCCTGCGCCGGAGGACATCTGCAGGACGTCCTTGATGCGTACGCCGTCGTACGCAGATCCTTCGAGCTCTGGCAGGTACGCGGTGATGGGCTCTTCGATGCTGCGAATGTGCCCCTCGGCGACGGCGATCCCGACGAGCGCGGAGGTGAAGCTCTTGGCGACCGACATCGAGAGCCAGCGCACCTTCGGGCCGCCCGTCAGCGTGTACTGCTCGTAGCGGACCCTCCCGTCCCGGAGCACGAGTAGCGCGCTGGTGTCCGTTTCCGAGAGGAAGTCCCCGACCGCCACGCGCTTCCCCTCGTAGAGGAAGTTCTGCGGAAGCGAGGTCGTTTCGCCCGCCGGCAGGGCGACTGCGTCTGGGGACGCGCTCATGACGGCGGTGGGAAAGATCTCGTCGATGCGGTTGAAGCTGTCGTACATCTCTTCGCCGCTGAACAGCGAGGTCGCGAGCGACAGGCGGTCGATCTCTCGTTCGAACGCGAAGGCCAGGACGATGCCCAGCAGGGCGAGGGCGCCGAGGCTGGGGAGGAGGTACTTCTTCATGGGTCAGCTTCTTTCGTGTGTGAGAATGCGCAGCCGGGACTCATCCGCCGCCGGCGGCTTCGACCTCGTCGCGGATCACCTCGAGATAGGCGTGGCCGAAGCGGCGATCGGGCTCGACGTAGTTGCCTTCGGCCCACTCGTTCCAGGACTTCAAGAACACGATGCGGTGCTCCGGTGGGCGATCCGCCACCCGGGCGAGGGCATCGCGCAGGTGTCGGCGGAAGAGCTCGGGGGTTCCACCTTCGAGGACGAGCGCGCTCGTGCCGCTGCGCGGCGAGTTGTCCCAGTTCGAGAGCACCACGGGGTAGTCGAGCGGTGTCGCGACCTCCTTGAAGGCATGCTCGATGTAGCGGCCGTAGGGGTAGACGAGCGGCTTCCTTCTCAAGCCGCGCAGACGGGCTCGCCAGCCCTTGAGGCGCTTGCCCATGCCCGGGAAGGTCGGACCCTGAAGAGCCGCGGCATCGAAGCCCAGCTCGGAGAGATCCCTGCGCGCCTTTCCGAGGCCCACGAGATGAAGGCCGGGCAGCCCGGCCTCCTCCGCCAGCTTGCGCCACAACGCGCAGAACTGCCTCGAATCGGGCAGGTCCTGTGGCCGAAAGACGAGGAAGAGGGGGCGGCCCCCGACCCGGATGTAGCGGCTGTCGCGGAAGGCCGGAAGCAGCGACTCGAAGTGCGCTTCATGATCCTCCGGGCCTGGATAGGTCTGCTCGATCAGGATCCGGTCGGGCGCACCGTACCAGATGCCGCTCCAGCTCTGGTTGGCCCAGCCGAGGCAGAAGGGCAAGCGCGGCTCGTCGCTCTCGAGCACCTCGGTGAACGGACGCTCGAGTACGCGACGCCCGCCGAACCAGTAGTGCCAGTACAGGAAGCCCTCGACTCCATGGGTGTGTGCGAGCCTGGCCTGTGCGGCCCGGGTCTCGGGTAGACGGAGATCGTAGAAGCCGAGATCGCCGGGAATCTTGGGCTGATCGTGGCCCCGGTAGAGCGGCCGCGCGGCCGCGACGTGGGTCCACTCGGAAAAGCCCGCTCCCCAGAACTCGTCGTTCTCGGGAATCGGATGGAACTGCGGCAGGTAGTAGGCGATGACGCGGGGAATCGTGGGCTCCGTCACGGGAGCATGGTCTCCTGGCGGCTCGGGTGGGCGCCGTTCGAGCCGAAGCCCTCGAGCCCGTAGTTTGCCGAAACTCGGCCGATCGATGTCCGAAGCGCATTCGGGCGACCTTCCGCCGCCACGCCGCCTGGAGAGGTGGCCTCGAAGACCGTCACCCGACGAGCATCCGGCGCGGATGTCGTGCCCGCTAGCTGCGCGGGCCGGCGGACCGGTCGCGCCGCAGTCGCCGGTAGGTCTTCCGCAGCTTGCGGCGTGCCAGCCAACGCTGTTTCCAGGACAGCCGCGGATCGTCGCGGAGGATCTTCCGGTAGATGCGGAGGTCCTTGGGCCGCGGATCGGGCTTCGTCGCGAGCTCGGCCTCGACGAGATGGGACAGCCCCGCCGTGGGCTCGAGGCGCCGGCCGAAGTGACGGATCATCGCATGTCGCCGCAGCTTGAAGGCGAGGTGTTCACTCGCATCCGCGCTGCGACCGAACCAGCCGTTGTCGTCGTGGACGCGGTACTCGACCAGGGGCTCGGCCAGCAGGTAGCGACGGGCGCCGCACACCGCGGCGCCCAGCACGAGCACGTCGTCGGCCCGGATGCGCCACTCGGGATCGAAGGACTCCGGCAACGAGAGGATCCGCTCGACCAGGGCCCGACGCATGGAGAGCGCCGAGGTCGGGGAGCCTTCCCAGGACGCGGAGCGCGCCAGGTAGATCCGCAGCACGGAAAGGCCGAGGTCCCGATCCCGGGTCTCCTCGTGCCAGAGCGCCCGCTTGCCCTTGCCGAAGGTCTCGAGGTTGCCGAAGACGGCGTCGAACTCGGGCCTCTCCCGATAGAAGCGCTCGAGGCGTTCGAGGTAGCCCGGCTTCCAGCGATCGTCCCCGTCGAGGAAGCAGATCAGGTCCCCGCTGCACTCCGCGAACCCGGCCCGGAAGGCGGAAAGCTGCCCTCCGTTGCGCTTGCGGACGACCTTCACCCGCGCGTGGGAGGCGTACTCCTTCTCGAGCCAGTCGCCGGAGCCGTCCGTCGAGCCGTCGTCGACGAGCACGATCTCGTCCGCGTCGCGTCGCTGGGCGAGCACGCTGTCCACGGCCTCCCCCGCGTAGCGACGCAGGTCGAAGACCGTGACGACGACGGAGATCCGCATCAGAGAGGCCCTCGACGCGTTTCCGCTGCCCGGAAGCGCGCGGCCGCGCGCCGCCTCCAGTCCACGTACATGTAGAGGTCGAGGCCGGCGAGATCGAAGCGCCCGCGCTTGAAGTCGCCCCGCATGTACTTCTTCAGGAGCCGCTTGCGCGCGCGCCGCTTCACGCGCTCGAGCGACGCGCGATCCGAGAGGTCCTCGTTGAAGAAGTGCCAGTTCCAGTAGGTGCGGCAGATGGACTCGATGTCGTCGGAACGCAGGTGCTCGCACTCGGCGGTCGGGTCGTAGACCACTCGCTGACCCCGCTCGCGCAGGCTCTCGCTCATGCTCACGTCCTCGCCGTTCGTGCGACAGCGCTCGTCGTAGAGGCCCGCGTCGATCAGCGCCTGTCTGCGGTAGAGGCCGTTGTTGCCGTAGAGGAACTCCGGGTCCTCGATGCGTTCGGCACCCCAGTCCTGTCGCATGTGGGCGTCGCGCCAGCGGTCGGCCAGCGAGTCCAGGACGCTCTCGTGGAGCTGGCCGCTGGCCCCGACGTAGCGATCGTCGTCGAAGTTCGCCGCGAGCCGCTCCAACCAGTCCGGACGCGCGACCACGTCCGCGTCGAGACACGCCACGAACTCGGTGCTCGCGGTGCGAAGCGCAGTGTTGCGGGCGCTTCCGAGGCCGCGGTTGCCGTCGTGCCGGATCACCTCGAAGCCGTGCCCTTCGGCGAGCTCCGCGGTCCGGTCCGTCGAGCCATCGTCGATCACGAGCACCCGCGCGATCGGATAGGTCTGCGTCTTGACGGCCGGCAGGACCCGGTCCAGGAAGCGCTCGGCGTTGTAGCACGGGATGTAGAGGGTGATCGGCAGCATGGCTTCGATCTCAGACCCGCGCGGCGAAGGCGTCCCGGATCTCCATGAGCGTGCTCCGCAGGTCGTACTCCCGCTTCCAGGTCGGGTAGTCCGATTCGAAGCGCGCGGTATCCGTGATCCACCAGATGTGGTCGCCCGTGCGCGCCTCGTCCCGGTAGCTCCAATCGAGCTTCTTGCCGGCGATCTCCTCGCACAGGGAGATCGCCTCGAGGACCGAGCAGCTGTTGTCGCGGCCGCCGCCCATGTTGTAGACGGCGGCACGGCGCGGCGCCGCGTGGAAGGCGAGCAGAGCCGAGACGAGGTCGTGGCTGTGGATGTTGTCCCGGACCTGCTTTCCCTTGTAGCCGATCACCGTGTAGGGCGTTCCGGAAACGGTGCAGCGCATCAGGTAGGAAAGGAAGCCGTGCAGCATGGTCCCGGCGTGGGCGGGCCCGGTCAGGCAGCCGCCGCGGAAGCAGACCGTCTTCATTTCGAAGTAGCGCCCGTACTCCTGCACCAGCAGATCCGCGGCGGTCTTCGAGACGCCGAAGAGGCTGTGCGTGCACTGGTCGAGGCTCATGGTCTCGTCGATGCCGTTCGCGTACTCGTGGCCGGCGGCGATCTCGAAGCGCTGGTCCTGCTCCTCGAGCGGAAGCTGGTTGGGGCGGTCGCCGTAGACCTTGTTCGTCGAGAGGAACGCGAAGGTGGCCTCGGGCGCGTGGAGCCGGGTCGCCTCCAGCAGATTCAGGGTACCGACCGCGTTGACGCCGAAGTCGGTGGCCGGCTCGCGCGCCGCCCAGTCGTGGGAGGGCTGCGCGGCTGCGTGCACGACGAGGTCGAGGCGGGAGCCGCTCTCGCGGAAGATGTCCTGGACGCGCTCGGCATCGCGGATGTCGGCATCGTGATGCTGGTAGGCATCGCCGAGCTCCGCGGCCAGGGACCGCTGCACCGAGCGCGTGGACGCCTCGGGACCGAAGAAGCGCGCGCGCATGTCGTTGTCGAGCCCGATCACGCGGAAGCCGTCGCGGGCCAGCCGACGAACCGTCTCCGAGCCGATCAGGCCCGACGCTCCCGTGACGATCGCGTGTCGCATGGTCTGCGTCAGAACTCCAGGGCGGATCGCAACAGGTCGGCGTGGGCGGTGATCCAGCCGTAGCTGTCC
>JANQSB010000604.1 GCA_028284295.1 Myxococcota bacterium
GATGGTCGTGGGCTAGAGCGGGCCTTCTCGTTTCCGTCAGCGTCGCGACAGGCGGTCGAGCAGGTTCCGGGTGATCTGCTCGACTTCGGGATCGCGCCCGGTCAGGCCGTGCGCCCAATCGGTGCTGCCGGACGTGACCACGACGCCTCCGCCCGCGGAGCGATAGCTGCCGAAGACGGCGTGGCCGTGCGAGAAGCGTTCGACGTCGGCGGGCGTGCGGCCGCCGTCGATCATGCGCGCCGCGATGAACTCGACCTCCGAGGGCTCGTGGGGAGCCGGAGGCCTTGTCGCGGTCTCTCGTGTGAAGTGCGCTGCCGGAGCCGTGCCCAGGATCGTGAAGTCGGCCGGCGTCCCGTCGACCCCCGTCGCCACGGGCAGGCCGTCGCGGTAGTCGAAGTCGCAGCCGTCGCACTCGTAGCCCACGGCCGTGCCGCCGGCGCCGAGCAGGTCCCCGTAGCCGATCCCCGTGCCCTCGAAGAGCCAGTGGTCGGGTCGGTGCACCGTGTAGCCGCCGGCGCCGCGGGTCGCGCGCTTGCCGATCCGGTGGTATCCGCCGCGCGCGAAGCTGACACCCGTCATGTGATTCTCGGGTCTGCCGATCAGGCGGTCCGACCACATGCTGGTCAGCTCGCCCACCCGCTCGGTCTCGTAGACCGGGTCCTGCTTGAAGCTCCCCTTGTAGCCGACCAGGGTCCGGGCAGGTCCCTCGGGCGTCGGGTCCTCCAGGCGCACCTGCCAGAATGCCGTGTTGCCGGACAGGAAGGCGGCGTGGCCGCCGCGGCCGATGAACCCCTCGACGGTGTCGCGCATCGGCCGCGACCAGTACTCGTCGTGCCCGACGGACAGGTAGAGGGCGTAGCTGTCGTCGCCGGGTCCTCCCAGCAGCTGCGGGTGGTCCTCGAGGTCGGCGTTCGTCACGACGTCGATCGCATAGCCCTCGCGCTCGGCCCACTGCAGGAAGGGGAGCTCCCAGTCGGGCCAGCCTGCCGAGCCCGCATAGGGCGACAAGTGGTTCAATCGCAGGTAGCCGACGTGAGCCGTCATCTGCGGATCCGGCACCTGCATGGTCGTGACGCGTCGTCCAGCGCCCGGAGGCTTGAAGAGATAGCCGGGCGACATCGGACGTTGCAGGGATACCGCCGTGCCTCCGGTGTAGAGGTTGTGACCGCCGAAGTCGTTGTAGGCGTGCCAGGTGTTCGTGGAGAGCGCGAGCAGGATGTCGGCGGTCGGCGCGCCCGGCTCGGGACGGACCACGAAGAACGCATGGCTCCGGCGGCGCTTGCCGTCGATCTCGACCTCGAGCACCACCTCGTAGTAGCCGCTTCGCCAGCTCCGCTCGACGTCGAGGGTGCACGCGGCCGGCCATCCACAACCCGAGCGGTCGGCGCCTTCCGGTGTCTCATGGAAGTCGGTTGCAAGAGCCGGGTCTCGCAGGACGACGTCTCGCTGCCACCCCACGCGGGCGATCTCGACCGACACGGGACGGCCGCCCGGCGAGGACAGGTGCAATCCCACCCTTCCTCCGGCGACCACGGACTGGGGCCAGCAGTACCCGTGGACCGTCTCGAACGCCATGGTCGAACGCTAGCGAAGCGCGTGCGAGCAGTTGGCGAGGATTTCCGTGTGACTTCCCGGCTCTTTTTCGTAGGATCGCGCCGGATCCCCCGCCAGGAGCTGCCCGTGTTCATCCTTCGTTTCGACATGCGCTGTCCCGAGTGGGGCGAGGCTTCCCCCGCCGAGCTCTATTCGGCGGCCGTGGAGATGTCGCGCTACGCGGAGGCGCACGGCGCGGCCACGATCGTCTTGAGCGAGCACCACCACTCGAGTGACGGATACCTGCCCTCCCCCATCGTCCTGGCCTCCGCGGT
>JANQSB010000610.1 GCA_028284295.1 Myxococcota bacterium
CGGCCAGGCGCGCGGCCGCCTTGCCCGTCGGCGCGGCCAGCGCGATGCGAGGCCGCGGGCGCCCGGTCGCGAGCTCGCTCTCCACCAGCACCGCCAGCAGGCGCGCCGCCGTGGTGGTCTTGCCCGTTCCGGGTCCCCCCGCGATCAGGCAGAGGCGACCCGCGACCGCGACCCCGGCGGCCACCCGAGGCCAGTCCGTCTCGCCCCCGGGCGCCGAACGAGGCAGCAGACGATCGATGCTGGCGCGGACCCGGCTGGGCTCGAAGGGGGCCACCGGCGCCGCGGCGCGCGCCGCGAAGCTCGCCGCCACGCGGCGCTCGTCCTCGAAGGCCCGGCGCAGATAGAGCCTCTGCCGATCGAGCACCAGGGGCCGCAGCTCGCCGTCGTCACCCGAGGCCGGCGACGCCACCAGCTCGCTGCTGACGAGCTCTGCGATCCATTCCTCCAGGCGCGGCCAGCCGCGATCTTCCGGAGGCACCGCCTCGGCGGCGATCCGCTCGAGGTCGAGGCAGACGTCTCCGCGCTCGGACTGCCGGCTGACGAGCCCGGCCGCGACGAGCACCTCCGGTCGCGTCTCCCCGGCGAGGCGGCCGAGCGAGGTCGCGAACGCGTGGTCGAGAGGCGAGATCTCACCCAGCCGACGGAGGGTGTCCAGCGAGGGTGTCATCCGACCCCTCCGAAGAGCGCCGAAAGCGCCTCGATCAGCTCGCGCGAGGGGCGGTCTCGCAGCACGCCCATCTCCGGATGCCCGGGCGACATGCCGCGCAGGAACAGGTAGCGGACGCCACCCAGATGCTCGTCGTAGTCGTAGCCCGGCAGCCGCAGCTGCAGGTGCCGGTGCAGCGCGACCAGGTACAGGTGGTACTGCAGCACGTAGTCGTGCTCCTGCATGACCTGCTCGAGCGCCGCAGGCGCGTAGTCGGTCGCATGGATGCCCAGGTGGTTCGACTTGTAGTCGACCAGGTACCAGCGCCCGCGCCGACGCAGGACGAGATCCACGAAGCCGCGAAGGGTCCCGGTGAGCTCCTCGAAGGCCAGACCCGCAACGCGCTCGGCGTAGTCGCGCACGAAGCCCGGCCCCCCGTACACGGCGAAGACCTCGGCCAGGCGCTCGGGGGTGAGCGCCGGCCCGGCCACCGGCAGCTCGAAGGGCATCTCGTCGATCCGGTCCGAAGGCGCGAGCGTGGCCAGCCGCGATTCCGGGTCGCCCGGCTCGAGCGGCACCTCGAGCAGCTCGCGCAGCGCGGCAACGAGCGAGGGCGCGAAGGCCGCAGCCATCCCGTGGGTCGCGAGCACGCGCGCGACCAGGCCTTCGAGGGCCGGCTCGTCTGCGGTGCCGAAGTCGAGCTGCTCCAGGATGGCGTGGATGGCGATTCCGGCCGTCGTGCCAGACGGGAACTCCGCGAGTCGCACGGGCTCGCCCGGGATCGTCGGAACGGCTGCCTCGGCAGGGGCCACCGCATCGTAGTCGTGCCCGTCGCCGGTCTCGCGACCCGTGGACTCCGGCAGCTCCGAATCGGGCGCCGACTGGACCAGTCCGGAGAAGCTCGACACGCGCCAGGCTCGGGAGAAGACCCGGGTGACCCGACGAGCCGCGAGTCGGGCGGGCAGCACGGGCCCGGTCTCTTCGTCGGGGCGCGGCCCGGGACCCGGGGGCGGCGTCGGGGCCTGTGTCGGGGCCTGATTCCAGTCGAGCTCGTCGACTCGGATGGCCCCCTCCCCCGGGCCGGCGAGGTCTTCGAGCGAGGCGCGCAGCTGGTCCAGGCTCCGCTTGCCGAAGCGGTTGCCCAGCGGCGGGTCTCCCGAGGGCCCGATCTCCGGCTCGAGCAGATGCCCGAGCGGCGAGCGGCCCACTCCCGGGCCGAGCAGGCCCCAGACCGCCGAGCAGTGATGCCGCGCGCGGGTGAGCGCCACGTACTGGACGCGCAGGCTCTCGGCGAAGGCCTCGCGGAGTGCCTGCCGGGAGAGGGCGCTGTCCTTCTCCCTCCGCAGGTCGACGGCCAGGCGGCCACTCTCCGGATCGTGGAGACGCGGAAAGCGGTCGTGGGCGTGGATCAGGTTCCCCTCCCAGAGGTAGGGACAAAAGGTGATCGGATACTCGAGGCCCTTGCTGCGGTGCACCGTCACGAGCTGGACGGCGTCCGCTTCGCTCTCCAGCCGTAGCTGGGCGTCCTCGGCGACCCAGCGCCCTGACTCGCGCGCCTCCGCGCGCCGCTGCCCGAACCAGTACAGGAGCGCCAGGGGGCCGCGTCGGGACTCGACGGCCTCGCGTTGGAGCAGCTCGGTCAGGTGCAGGAGATTGGTCGCGCGTCGCTCGCCGTCCACTCGCGCCAGCAGTCGCGGGCCGACGCCCGCCTCTGCCCACAGGAGACGCAACGCCTGCACGAAGCCGCGCTCCGTCCAACGGCGCCGGGCCCGGTGGAAGCGGGAAGCCTCCCGCTCGAAGCCCGAGGGGTCGCGGCCTTCGGCCCACTCGGCGAGCCGGGTGGCGTCGGTCGAGAACAGGGTCGTCGACAGTGCCGCGTACAGGCGCGACGGATTCTCGGGCTCGGCCATCGCACGCATCACGCGCTCGAGCTCGCCCGCCTCGTCGGTGGCGAAGACACTCTCCTCGCTCTGGAGCACGCTCGGGATCCCCGCTCGACGCAGCGCCTCCTGCACCTCGCGCGCCTGCACGTTCGTTCGCGTCAGGATGGCGAGGTCTCGGGCGGCGATGGGCTCGCCCGCGATGCGAGCTCCGGAACCCAGCAGCCGCTCGACCTCGGCGACGATGCCGCGCAGCAGATCGCGCGCTCCGTCGTCGCCGGGCTCGGCGAGCAGCAGCCGCAGCCCCGAGCGAAGCGTTCCCCCTTCGAGCCGATCGGCCGCTCCCTCCGGAACGCGAAGCGACAGGTATTCGATGCCGGCCGGACCGAAGGGCTCGGGACCCGTCGCATGGATGCGGTTCAAGGCGGCGACCAGGCTGGGATCGGAGCGGTAGTTCCACCCGAGACCGTAGACGGCATCGACCGAATCTCGCGCCTGGAGATAGGCGGACACATCGGCCCCCCGGAACGCATAGATGGCCTGCTTGGGATCACCGATCAGGAAGAGCGGTGGCCTCTCTTCCTCCCCTGCGCCGCCACCCCAGACCCGGCGGAAGATCTCGTACTGGACCGGGTCGGTGTCCTGGAACTCGTCGATCAGCGCGGCCGGATGACGCGAGCGCACCGCCCTTGCCAGCCCCTCGCCGCGCGATCCGGCGAGCGCGTCACGAAGCTGCACGAGCAGATCGTCGAAGAACAGCACGCCCCGCTCCCGCTTGCGCGCCGTGACCTCGGTCCGGACCCAGTCGACGAACTCGTGCTCGACGCCCAGCATCCAGTCGTCGAGGGCCACCGCGAGCGGAGCGTCCAGCTCGAGGAGCCGCTCGCAGTGCTCGAAGAACGGGTGCTGGGGGATCGGACCCTCGCCGGTGCCAGCTGCATCCAGCCCGGACGCGGTCAGACGGCGCAGCTGCGGCATGTCCTTCTCG
>JANQSB010000613.1 GCA_028284295.1 Myxococcota bacterium
CCTGCGAGGCAACTACGGACCCGTGAAGGAGGAGCTGACCGAGTTCGACCTGAAGGTCACCGGCGCCGTTCCGCCCGAGCTCGACGGCCTGTACCTGCGAAACGGCTCGAATCCCCGGGGCGCGGCCACCTCGCACTGGTTCTTCGGCGACGGGATGATCCACGGCGTGCGACTCGAGAAGGGCAAGGCCTCCTGGTACCGCAACCGCTGGGTGCGAACCCCCAAGCTCGAGG
Source organism: Myxococcota bacterium (assembly GCA_028284295.1). Taxonomy (GTDB): domain Bacteria; phylum Myxococcota_A; class UBA9160; order UBA9160; family UBA4427; genus JAJDAN01. Next base: position 234 of record JANQSB010000613.1, read on the forward strand.
GGGACCTCGACGCGCTCGATCCGAAGGTGATCACCGACCGCACGGCCAGCGCGGCGAACACCCACGTGATCGGCCATGCCGGGCGCATCCTCGCCCTCGAGGAGGGGCACTTTCCCTGGGAGCTCTCGCCGGAGCTCGAGACCCTGGGCTGCCGCGACTACGACGGCAAGCTCACGACCGCCTTCACCGCCCACCCGAAGATCTGTCCGGAGACCGGTGAGTGCCACTTCTTCGGCTACGGACAGGTGCCGCCCTACCTCACCTACCACGTGCTGGACGCCCAGGGCGACCTGGTGCACAGCGCCGAGATCGAGGTACCCGGGGCAACGATGATGCACGACTTCATCACCACCCGGGACCACGCGATCTTCATGGACCTGCCGGTGTGCTTCGACCTGTCCCGGCTCGCGGACGGGGAGACGCCGCTCTTCTGGGACGAGAGCTACGGGGCGCGCATCGGCATCCTGCCCCGCATGGGCACCAACGACGACATCCGCTGGTTCGAGATCGATCCCTGCTACGTCTTCCATCCCATGAATGCCTGGGTCGAAGGCGACCAGGTGGTCTGCGACGTGGGACGCCACGAGTACATGTGGCGCGAGTCCATGAACGACTTCGCTCCGTCCTATCTGACCCGCTGGAGCTTCGATCTCGTGTCGGGAGCGGTGACCGAGACCCAGCTCGACGACCGCTCCCACGGCTTCCCGCGCGTCGACGATCGGAAGGTCGGCCTCCCGAATCGCTACGGCTGGGCGATCTGCGAGCGCCAGCGCAACGACGACAGCGGCATGGAGGCCCCCGCCGTCGTGATCAAGTACGACGTCCAGACCGGGAGCTCCCAGGTCCACGACCTCGGCCCCCACGGCCACCCGGCCGAGTTCGTCTTCGCCGAGGCGAGCCCCGGGGCCGGCGAGGACGAGGGCTGGGCCATGGGCTTCGTGTACGACAGCGCTGACGATTCGAGCGACCTGGTCATCCTGGACGCACAGGACCCCTCGCGCGAGGCGGTGGCGCGGATCCACCTGCCGCAGCGGGTGCCCTTCGGCTTCCACGGAAGCTGGCTCCGGAGCGAGCAGCTGGGCTGACGAGCCCGTCGCGAAGGCGCCGCCAGGGAAGGTCTGCACAGGGTGCAGACCCCGCAGCAAGCGAACGCGAAGCGTTCGCCGGCTGGCCCATCTCCGCTAGCCCATCTTGAAAAAGGCGAGCTTGTTGCCGTCCAGGTCGCGGCAATACGCGGCGTAGAAGCCCTGGCCGCGGTCCCCGGGCTCGCCTTCGCTGGTCCCGCCCAGGGCGAGGGCCTTGGCGTGCAGGGACTGGACCTGCTCGTGGCTCTCCGCCTGGAAGGCCACCATCACGCCGTTGCCGACGGTCGCGGGCTGCTTGTCGAAGGGAATGAAGATCCCGAGCATGGGCTGCTCCGGGTCCGCCCCCCAGGCGATGAAGTCCGTGTCCTCCATCAGGCGCTTGGCGCCCATCCCGGCGAGCAGCTCGTCGTAGAAGGCCGCAGCCTTGTCTTTGTCGTTGGTTCCCAGCGTGACATATCCGATCATCGGGGTTCTCTCCTGGCCGACGGGCGCGCGCCAGAGGAGATAGCACGATCCGAGCTGGCGAAGATCGCCTGGAGACCGTCGCGATGACCGCAGACCCCGCACGCAGCCTCGAGAGCTACAACCCCTTCGATCCGGCGGTCCAGGAGGATCCCTGGGACTACTACGCGCTCCTGCGCCGCGAGGCGCCGGTCTTCAAGGACCCGCACACGGGCCTGTACATGGTCTCGAGCTACCCGCTCGTGCTGCAGGCCGTCAAGGACTGGGAGACCTTCTCGAATCGCTTCGCCGCCGCCATGGCCCCGAGCGACGGCCCGAAGGCGTTCGACGAGGCCGCCCTCGAGCCCGACGAGCAGATCGAGCAGGGCATCCTCGACCAGCCGCTGGTGCCCGTCGACACCATGCTGACCGCGGACCCGCCGGTCCAGAAGCGCTACCGGTCCCTGGTCGACAAGGCCTTCCGCCTCAAGCGGGTCAAGTCCCTGCACCCACGCATCCGCGAGCTGGCCGAGGAGCTGCTGGCGGCCTTCGAAGGTGACTCGCGCGTCGAGCTGCGCGAGCAGTTCGCCGTCCCCCTGCCCCTGGGTGTCATCGCCGAGCAGCTGGGCGTGCCGCGAGAGCACCTGCCGGTCTTCAAGAAGTGGTCGGACGGCTTCGTGGCGCAGCTCGGCGGCATGGCCAGCCCCGAAGAACAGCAGAAGGCCGCCGAGCTGATCTTCGAGTTCCAGCGCTACTTCGCGAAGATCGTCGTGGATCGCCGGGCCGCCCCGCGCGACGACATCATCTCGGACATGGTCAACGCCGCCGACGAGCGCGGGCAGCCCCTGAACATGGCCGAGTCCCTGTCGATCCTGCAGCAGCTGCTCGTGGCCGGAAACGAGACGACCGCCAGCACGATCTCCGAAGGCGCGCGGCTCTTCGCCGAGCACCCCGACGCCTGGCAGGCGATTCGCGAGGACCCGAGCCGCATCCCGAACGCCGTCGAGGAGATCCTGCGTCTGGCGACCCCCACGGCGAACATGTGGCGCGTCACCACCCGCGACACCGAGCTCGCCGGTGTGGCGATCCCGCAGGGCGCCATGGTCATGCTGCGATACGCGGCGGCCGACCGCGACGAGGAGGTCTTCCCGGACCCGGACCGCTTCGACATCGAGCGCGCGAACGCCTCGGAGCACCTGGCCTTCGGCCACGGCATCCACTTCTGCATCGGAGCCCAGCTCGCCAAGGCCGAGCTCGTCAACGCCTTCCAGCTGCTGAGCGAGCGGCTGCGGTCGATCCGGATCCCCGCCGACGCACCGCCGCTCGAGCACACGCCGAACATCCTGCTGCGCGGCCTGAAGTCGCTGCCCCTCGAGCTCGACTGGGCCTGACCCGCCGCGATCAGCCCCGGACCAGTCCGGCCAGCGGGGCGACGGCGGCGGACCCCGGGAAGACCTCCCCGTGGAGCGCCGTCTCCGAGACGGCCATGTGGTCGCGCAGGACCCCCATCCAGACGCTGCGCAGATCCCGGGTCGGCCGCAGGTCCCGTCCCTCGTGAAGCTGTCCCGGGCCGAGTCCAGGCCAGTCGCACACGACCCGTCCGCCCGCCACGGCACCGCCCAGGACGAAGGCCGCTCCGGCGGTGCCGTGATCGGTGCCTCCGGAGCCGTTCATCGCCACCGTGCGACCGAACTCGGTGGCCACCACGACGACCGTCTGGCCCCAGACCCCACCGAGGGTCGCGTGCAGGGTCGCGATGCCCGCATCCAGCTCCCGCAGCGCCCGGTCGAGGCCTCCGTTCGGTAAGGCCTGGAGTGAGTGGCTGTCGAAGCCACCGAGCTCGAGCACGGCGACTCGCGGACCGTCGGCGTGAGACAGGAAGGCTGCGGCCGCGCTGGCCAGGCCCGGGAAGGAAGCTCCGCCCCATGCCGCAGCTTCCCGCTTCCCGCCTCGGGAGACGATGCGTCGACCGGCCTGACCCTGACGCAGGCCGGCGGCGAGAGCGGGGTCACGCCGATAGAGGGCCTCGGCACCCTCGAGCAGCTCGCGTCCGGGCGGCGTGAGCGAGCTGGGCGACCAGGAGGTCGCGGTCTCGCTGCCGCGCAGCACCAGGGGCAGGACGGGCTGCAGCCCGACGGCCCCGTGTCCAGGCTGCGTCTGGATGGCCCGACCCAGCCAGCCGTGGGGCAACGCGAAGGGGCGCGTGCCGCCACTCTCGAGCAGGTTCTGGGCGTCGAAGTGCGATCGCTCGCGATACGGGAGCGAGACGGCATGTACCACTGTGAGCTGCTCGCGCGCGTACAGGTCCCGGAAGCTGCCGAGTCGCGCGTCGAGGGCGAAGAGCGCATCCAGTCGGGTGGGCCCACCCGTGTCGCCGACGCCCGGCCCCTCCAGCCCGGCCCGCGCACTGGACCAGTGGGGATCGCCCACCGCCGGGACCGCCGCCAGACCGTCGAGGCCGCCGCGCAGGATCACGAGCACGAGTCGGGGGTCGCCGACCGAGCCGGCCCGCGCGGCCGCAGGCCAGCCGGCCAGGTGGAGCGCGGCCAGTCCGCCCACACCCCGGAGCAGGCTCCGTCGGGTCAGGGTGGCGGCCGAGTCTTTGGGCACCTCTCGTCTCATCGTCTCTGGAACTCCGGGCTGGCGAGCATCAGGGCCAGGGCCTCCGCGGGGCCCCCGGCGCGAGCGATCGCGACACGGGTATCCGGGTGCAGGGCCTCACCGAGGACGTCGTCCGCGCGGGCCACGACGGCCCCTGCGTCGTGGAAGTCCTTTGCCGCCCGGCCCCCGTGCTCCTGCGCCCACGCCAGCCGCTTCCAGACGGCATCGCCGCCGGACCACTCGCCCTCGATGTCGGGGAAGCCTGCGGGCGAAGACGCCCACTGCGGAAGCTGGCCCATCTCGCGCAGGGTCCGATGCAGCATCGCGCCATCCGGTGCCTGCTCGGGAAGGGCACGACCGGCCGCCATCAGGAGCTCTTCCGGTCGGCGCAGCTTCCGGGCTTCTGCCGTCCAGGCTTCTTCGCTGGTCACCAGCGCGGCGGAGACGGCCGCGAGATCGCCCTCCGTCTCGCGGAAGACCAACGCCAGTCGATCGACGAGAGATGGAGCCGGAACGTCCGCCACGAAGTGGCGAGCGAGCTTGGTCGCCACGAAGCGCGCCGTCGCCGGGTGCCGCACCAGGTCGTGGAGGACCGCCTCTCCCTGGTCCATGCCCTGCTGGGCGTAGACCTTGCCGAGCACTTCCTGGGGACCGGGCTCGTGGGCCTCCTCGTCGAACTGCACGAGGTCGGCCCCGTCGTACAGACCCCGAAAGAAGGGTCGCACCCGGATCCGCCAGCCGGTCAGCACCTTCGCGAAGCTCGTCACGTCGGCCTGGGTGTAGCCGCCGTCGACGCCCAGGGTGTGCAGCTCGAGGATCTCCCGCGCGAGGTTCTCGTTGAGACCGGTCGGCGCGTCGATCGGCAGCTCGATGAGGCGCTTGCGCGGGTTGCGGGCGCGCTGCGAACGCGGACCCAGGTTCCGCTCGTTGTCGAGGTAGAGGATCATGCCCGGGTGCTTCGACGAGGCCAGCAGCATGTCTTCGAAGCGGCCGGTGACGTGGGGCCGCACCACGTCGCGCTCGAAGGAAGGGGGCAGCGCGACCGTGACGGGACGTGCCGACGAGATGACGAAGTGCCCGCTCCAGAAGTGTACGAGTCGCTCGCGGAAGGGAGCGTCCGTGTCTGCCGCCACCTGGAAGCGCGCCTGGAGCGCCCGCTCGTAGCGCGGATGGAAGACCTCCTCGAGGCTGCCGCGAGCGTCCGGCGCGGGCTCTCCCCGACGCCGGGCACGCCGCGCGGCCCGGCCCTGGTCGAGGAGCCATCCGAAGAACGCCCAGGCGTCGTCGCCCGTCGACGGAAGCTCCTGCAGCGGCTTCGGAAGCTCGTGCTCGGCGACCAGCTGGCTCGTGAGCCAGGCCCGGGGGTCGGCGCCGATCGTGCGCATCTCGCCCGGCCGGGCGCCCAGACCGAATCGGCGGGTCGCCAGCGCCGCCTGCCGCTTCCTGTTCGTCGGCTCCATCGAGATCTCTTCCTGCTCTCGGCCAGTGGGTGCCGGGGGCCACCGTTTCGGGTCCCCGCCGATACCGCTTCAACCCGCCAGGAGCCCTCGGGTTTCGCAGCTGCCGCGCCCGTCCTGCAGCTGCGCAGCAGCTTCTCTGCATCGCGATGCCCCGCCTCGCCGGGTAGGCTCGCGAATCGAAGGAGGATCTTCCCGATGAGTGCTCGCCAGACGACTCTTGCCGTCGTCGTCGCCTCGATCCTGGCCGGGGTGGGTTGCTTCAACGAAGGGGGCCACAACTACGAGGTCTCCGCCACGCGCTTCGAGGTCGTCACCGGAAGTCCACTGCTCGGTGCGCGGCAGCTGCTGGTCGACCAGTCGAACGGCGACGTCTGGGTGCTGGACGGCACCGCCGCACCGAACGCGAAGTGGGTCCTGCTGTCGCGGGGGCCGAAGGACGTTCGGAAGCCGAAGAAGACGGTGGTGCCGAAGTCTCCGGTGGTCCCGGAGGTCCTGCCGCCGAACGACCGGAGCTGACCCGGAAGCTCAGCCGCCGGCGACGGCCGGCGACACGGCGATCTCCTGGCCTTCGAGGAGGACCGTTTCGGCTCCGTCCGGAAGGTGCCGGGCGCTGCGTCCGTCGACGAAGACGTGCACGCGCCGCGACACCTCTCCGTCCTCGATCATCATGACCTCGAGCTCGGGCCACCGGGCGACCATGCAGTCGACCAGGTCTCGCACCGTGGCTCCTTCCTCGAGGGGCAGCTCGACGCTGCGCCCACCGACGACGGGGCGCAGGGTGGCGTACACCTTGACGTGCAGCGGCATCGCCTTCGCAGGGACCTCCCGGAAGCCCCGACGGCTCAGGGAATCTGGAGCTGTGCGAGCTTGGCTTCCGGGACGACGCCTTCCTCCCAGCCGCGCTCGGCGTAGTACTCGTCCAGCATCGGTCCGAGCTCGCACACGTGGCCCTTCGAGCCTCCCGCGTCCGAGGGCTCCTCGAGGAAGCGGTCGGGCAGGGTGTCGCTCCCGGACCCGAAGCCGGCCAGGTTGTTGTAGTAGCGCTCGAGGTTGTAGACCCGTTCACCGGCGAGCATCACCTCGTCCGCGCTGACCGCGCGCCCCAGCGCGACGGCGTACTGCTTCGCGTACTCGTCGGCGCCTTCCGCGAAGGCGCTGAACTTGCAGAGGTCCATGCTGTCGCCGAAGGCGTGGAGGTCCTGGAAGGTCTTGAGGAGAGCGCCCTTCCCCTTCCACTCGAGCGGGTCGGCCTCGATGGGGACGACGCCCAGCTCGGCCGCGGCCACGTAGCCACGCAGGTGACAGGCCCCCCGGTTGCTCGTCGCGTAGCCGAGCCCCATGCCCTTCATGCCGCGCGGGTCGTAGGCCGGCACGGCCTGGCCCTTCACGGCCATCGCGATCTCCGGGTGGCCGAGCCCGGCGGCGGCGCGAGCGGCCCCTTCGGCCAGCAGGTCGCCGTCTCCCTCGCGAAGGGCCAGGGCGTCGGTCATGCGGACCATGCCCTCGGCGTCGCCCCAGGCCAGCCCCTCGCCCTTCACCCAGCCCCGCTCGGTGGCTTCCATGTAGGCGGACAGCACGTTGCCGAGCTCGATCGGATCGAGGCCCAGGTCGTTGCACTGGTCGATCAGCTTGGCGATGGAGCCCAGGTCGTCGTTCTCGCAGTTCGAGCCGAGCGACCAGGCAGGCTCGTACTCGACGCTCTCCATCTTCAGCCCCTTCCAGGGGCCGTCCTTCACCTCGACCTCCTTCTTGCAGGCCACCGGGCAGGCGTGACAGGTCGGATTGCCCGTCAGGATGGTCTCGACCACGGTCTCGCCGCTGATCGCCTCCGCGCGTTCGCCGAACGAGGTGCTCTGGCTGTTGCGGGTGCCCAGGGCACCGATCCGGTTGGTGATGTTCGTGATGACGTTGGTGCCGTAGACCGAGAGGCCGCCCTTCTTCGGGCTGGTGATGTTGGCCTCGTCCCGGATCATGTCCAGGGTCTCGCGGCGCACCTGCTTCCAGGCTTCGGGATCGGACACCTCGCTCTTGCGGTGGCCGGCGACGATCACGATCGCCTTGAGCTTCTTGACGCCGCCGACGGCGCCGGTGCCTCCCCGGCCGAAGGCGCGGTCGTCCTCGTTCACCCAGGCGGCGAAGCGGGAGAGCTTCTCGCCGGCGGGTCCGATGGCGTTGACCGAGACGTCCTTGCCGCCGTGACGCTCCTTCAGGATGCGGACCGTCTCGTGGATGCCCAGGCCCCAGACGTCGCTGGCGTCGTGGAACGAGAGCTGCCCGTCCTGGACCAGCACGTAGGTGGGCGTCTGAGCGGCGCCCTCGAAGATCAAGCCGTCGAAGCCCGCCCAGCGAAGCCGGGCCGCCGTCCAGCCACCCTGGTGGCTGTCCGTCACGGTGCCGGTCAGGGGCGACTTCGTCACGCAGGCCCAGCGGCCACTCATGTTGGCCTCGCTTCCGCTCAGGGGTCCGTTGAGGAAGCAGAGGACGTTCTCCGGAGACAGCGGGTCGACCCCGGCCCCGTTCTCGAGCACGTACCGCACCCCGAGGCCCCGGGCCCCGACGTACTTCCGGACCCACTCCTCGGGCGCCGGCTTCATCTTCCAGGTCCGCGCCGCCAGGTCGACGTGGGCAATCGTCTCGCCGAATCGATCGAGTCTCATCACGACCTCCCCGCTCGGGTACGTTCGGCAATGTACCACGCGACCAGCCTCCACCGACCGTGCGCCCGGTCCGCGCCCAAGGCATCATCGCGAGGGCAACCCCGAGGAGAAGGCATGGATTTCGAGAACGCGGTCGTCGTGTCGACCTTCCCCAACCACGAGACCGCCGAGGCGGCCGTCTCGCTCCTCCAGTCGGAGGGCGTGGAGGCCGTGATCAGCTCCGACGATGCGGGGGGCGAGATCCCGAGTCTCGAGCTCGCCCGGGGGGTACGGGTGCTGGTCCAGCGCGAGAACGAGGAGTTCGCACGCGGGCTGCTGAACCAGGGCGCCGACCAGGGGGACGACGCGGGCGAGTGAGCGCGGCTCAGTAGCGTACGACGGCGTGGCAGGGGTCGACGCCGAGGAGCTTCCGCCCTTCCAGGAACTCGAGCTCCACCAGGAACGAGCAGCCCACGACCTCGGCGCCCAGCTGTCTCACCAGGTCCACGGTCGCCATCGCAGTGCCCCCCGTGGCGATCAGGTCGTCCACCACCAGCACGCGCGCGCCCCTCCCCAGCGCGTCGGCGTGCATCTCGATCTCGTCCGTGCCGTACTCGAGCTCGTAGCGGGCCGAGACCGTCCGGTGCGGCAGCTTGCCCGGCTTGCGGACGGGCACGAAGCCGACCGACAGCTCGAGGGCCACCGGGGTGCCCAGGATGAAGCCGCGCGCCTCGGTCCCGACGACGGCGTCGACGCCCGCCGCGCGGAACGGCTCCGCCATCGCCGCGACGGCCAGGCGTAGCGCGGCCGCGTCGCCGAGCAGGGGCGTGAGGTCGCGGAACAGGATCCCGGGCTTGGGGAAGTCCTGGATGTCGCGAATGTGCTGGCGGAGCTCCGCCTCGACGTCCATCGCGGGTGTCCTCGGGGAATGGGTCCTCAAGGAAGGTAGAGCATCGGGTCGCGCGGGCTCTCCCGGCGTCGGATCTCGAAGTGCAGATGGGGACCGGTCGAGCGGCCCGTACTGCCCACCAGCGCGATCTTGTCGCCCTTCTCGACGAACTGGCCCTTGCGGACCAGCAGCTTGCTCGCGTGGGCGTAGACGCTGCGGTAGTGGCCAGCGTGCTTGATGACGACCACGCGGCCGTAGTCGCCCAGCCTTCCGGAATGGATCACGCGACCGGATTCGGCGGCGCGGATCGGCGTGCCGCGTCGCGCCGCGAGATCGATCCCTTCGTGGGGCCGTCCGCGGCGGTTCCCGAAGCGCGAGCTCAGCTTGCCCCGCATCGGCCAGGCGAACTCGAGCTTCGCGGTCCTTCGTGCGTCGAGTCGCGCCAGGCGGCGGGCCTCCGAGGCGCGCGTGGGTCGTCGCGCCGGCGCTGCCGAGACGCGCGGTCCACCCCGCGGCTTCGAGATGGCGTCGCGCGGGATCCAGATCCGGGTTCCGGGACGGATCGTCGTGACGTCGTAGATCCGGTTCGCCTTGGCGAGGATGCGCGGCGGGACGCCGTAGCGCAGGCCGATGCGGTAGAGGTTCTCGCCGGACTCGACCCGGTGGTAGAAGCCCGACTGGGTCCCCGACGAGCACGCACTCAGCGCGGCCGCGAGCAATACGGCCCACAGCGTCGCCCGGAGCGGCGATCGCAGCCGGCCGCCGGCCTCGGCTCTCCGCTGTCGTTGGCAGACCCTCACCTGGAGCGGATCCCTTCTCCACGGGCGGCGCACGCTCCGCCCTGATCGGACTCTTCGGTCGTGATTGCGCCTGGCCGTAGGGTTGGCTCGCGCGCGGAGGGGGAGTGCCAGCTTAGCACCAGAGGGTCTCCCGAACGCCTCCAGCCACCCGCGGGGCAAGCGGAATGCCCGGCGGGCGCAGGGGTGACATCGCCTCGGTGTCGACGCGCTTGTGACGGCAGTCACAAGCCTCGCGCCCCGCCTGTCCGAATCGGACTGCCAGGCCGGGATGGGAACCGGCGCGACCCAGCGGGTCGCCAACGTGGGGACGCTGCGACATGAATGAATCACGAGTCCTTCGAGTGGCCCTCCTCTCGATCGCGTTCCTCGCGTTCGGGCTCGTCGGCAGCGCGCAGGCCCAGGTGCTCCTCGACGACACCTCCGCCGAGTTCCAGTGGCAGGCTGCCGCCGGAAACGTCGAGTTCTACGAGGTGTACGTCTCGCGTTCGAGCCGCAAGGGCGACTACGAGCTCGAGCAGACCGTGAGCGCGCCCAGCACGAGTGCGATCATCCAGGCCGGGATCGGCGAGGTGGCGCGCATTCGCGTGCGCGCGGGCAACGCCCTTGGCTTCGGCCCCATGTCGCCGCCGTCCGATCCGGTCCGCTTCGGACTCCCGCCCGAGCTGCCGCCGGTGGGCACGCCGGGGGTCATCCCCGGACGCGCCGCGGGCTCCGACAACGGACTCCTCTTCTACCGCGATCCCGACACGAGCATCGTGTGGCAGTTCTCGATGCTCGACGCCGACAACGTCTCGAGCCAGCTGGGTCAGGAAGCCGACCCCAACTGGTCGATCGCCACCAGCGGCGACTTCGATGGTGACGGGGCCGCGGACCTGCTCTGGCAGCACACCAGCGGAGCGACCCGCATCTGGTACCTCGACCCCGACGGCTTCCAGGTGGAGGGCGGGCCCACGAGCCCGGGCCTGGGCTGGAATGCCGAGAGCACCGGCGACCTCGACGGCAACGGTCAGGACGACGTCTTCTGGCGCGGCCCGGGCGGACCCACCGCCGCCTGGCTGCGCAGCGGAACCGACTGGAGCACGACCTGGTTCCCGCCCGTGCCCGACGACGTCTTCGAGCTGCTGGCGATCGGGGACTTCGACGGCGACGGTCTCGACGACCTGTTCTGGCGCGACATGAGCAACACCGACACCCTGATCTGGTTCATCGCGAGCGACGGCCAGAACGGCATCTACGCCCAGGTGGAGGTCTCGGAGAAGCAGCCCCTGCTGTGGGAGGTCTCCGAGAGCTACGACCACGACGGTGACGGCAACGAGGACATCAACTGGCGGCTCCGCAAGAGCCCGAACGTCAGCCGGTGGTGGTACCTCAGCGCCGAGGGCGTCCGCACCGACGACTGAGCCCCCGTCCCCGCGGCCCCGTCACGGCAGCGGCGGCCCCGAGATCGACAGGACGGGCACGCCCGCGTTCCCGAGTCCTCGCGACACCCGGGCGGGGTCGGCGGCCGGACCCGCGGCGACGGGTGGGGTCACCGCGACGCCCGTCGGGACCTCGCTGAAGCGCGCCTCGCCCAGGGCCGAGAAGGTCATGAACTGCACGAGCGCGGAGTCGATGGCCAGGAAGCCCGTCGCGTTCACGTAGCCTCGCCGCGCGTCGTAGCGGACGCTGGCCACCGGTCGACAGCCCGTCTCGGGAGCGGGCTTCTCGCACCAACCCCGCAAGCGCCGGCCCCACATGGGCTGCGGAGGCTCGAAGCCGCCCTCCCGGTCGGTGGCCATGTCGGCCCGCACCCTTGCTTCCACCGTGGTCGAGGCGATCCCCAACCCGATCGTGTGCGCGAACACGCCGCTGAACGAGGCCGAGACGTCCCGGGTCGCGGGATCGAAGACCCACACGTAGTCGCTGAAGCTGCCGGGCACCGGAACGTCGTTGGGGAAGAAGTTCTGCTCGAGCGTGTCCGCCGGGACACGGACGACCAGCCGCCCGCGCGCGTCGGGCTCCAGCCACGCCGCGAAGGGCTTGGTGTAGACCTGGTCGAGCCGCTCGGGATGGCTGCTCGGTGAGTCCTCGAACTGGACCACGACCCAGCGCGGCGTGGCATCGTCGAGCCGCATCGGCTCGGCGCTCACCGCGCCGGGCGCGGCCACGGCACAGAGCAGCACGAGCACGAGACGGGTGAAGGATGCACTCCGGGCCGGCCGCGTCTGCGGCCGTCGGGAAACCGGGCGCCCTGCTCCTGCGTGCTGCGAGCCTCTCGCTACCACGGCCGACGTTTTTGCAAGCGGGATACCAACCGCAGAGCTCGTGAGACGCGTCTCAGGGGCTCCTCGCGTTCCCCAGGGCGCGAACGGCCTGCAACAGAGGACATCGAGTTCCCATCCATGGCCACTCGGCGTCCCTCGGTCCCGGGCGAGAGCTGCTGCCGCGATTCCGACTCATTCATGTGTAGATCGGGCGTCGTGAGGCGAGTCACGGCCCGACGGTGGGGACCGTCACCACCCGTCGCCTTTCTCGCGTCGTCTTCCACCCCTCGTGACTGCAGTCACGAGCGCCCCGGGCTTCGTCTCCGAATCGTGGATCAGTCGAACGGTTCGGAACGAGGAAGCCAGTCATGCGCGCCATCTCTCTTCTCCATCGACTTCGCATCGTGTCTGCCCTGGGCGCGGCATCGGTCGCGCTCGTCGCGGCCGGCGCGGCGAGCGCGATCATCGTCGAGAGCGACGAGGCCCTCTTCGACTGGGCGGAAGCGCCCGGTCCCGTGGCGGGATACAACGTGTACGTGACGCGGAACGGCTCGCCGAGCCCGACGCCGATCGCGGTGTCGTCGAGCCTGGTCAGTGTGCCGGGCAGCATCGGCGACCGCGTGGTCGTCCAGGTCGCCGCCTTCGACAAGTACGGAGACGTCGGGCCGGTCTCGCCCGCCTCCGAGGAGGTGACCTTCGCGGCGCCCCCGCCGCCCGCGCCGCCGCCCCAGGTGATCGTCGAGTCCGTCGAGGACTTCTCGATCGACGCCGCCCGCAGCGTGGCTGCCTCGGGCGAGCAGGTGATCGCCCAGCTCCGGGGCGACGACAAGCTGCTGCTCGACACCGCGCCGCCCGAGGACTTCGACGCCGGGAACGGGCCCTGGGGCCTCGACCAGCTCATCGTCG
>JANQSB010000622.1 GCA_028284295.1 Myxococcota bacterium
ATGATCGCCAAGCTGATCGCGTTCGGGCGCGATCGCGACGAGGCCCTGGCCCGGCTGGCGCGCGGGCTCCGGGGCCTGCAGCTCGTCGTCAAGGGCGGCGCCAGCAACAAGGGGTTCCTGCTGGGCCTGCTCGAGCGCGAGGAGGTGCGGTCGGGCGAGGTCGACGTCGGATGGCTCGACCGCCTGGCAGCGGAGGGGGCGCACCTGCAGGAGCACCACGGCGACATCGCGCTCCTGCAGGCGGCGATCGACGCCTACGACGCCGAGTACGCGGTGGAGCGCGCGCACTTCCATGCGACGGCGGTCCGCGGTCGCCTGCGCCCGCGGCAGGAGGTGGGCGCCTCGGTGGACCTCCGGAAGGCGGGGCACCGCTACCGGCTCGACGTCTGCCGGGTGGCGCCCGATCGCTACCGCGTGGCGCTGGACGGTCAGGTCGTGGAGGTGGAGGTCGAGCGACTGGGAGCGATCGAGCGACGCCTGGTCGCAGGCGGTCGCATCTACCCGGTGTTGACCCTCGGCGACGGCCTCGAGCAGTTCGTCGAGGTCGACGGTGTCCCCCACCGGCTGTCGCGCGAAGACATCGGCATGGTGCGCTCGCCCGCCCCGGCCGTGGTCCTCTCCGTCGCGGTCGCGGACGGCGACTCGGTCACGCGGGGCGACCGCCTGGCGGTGCTGGAGTCGATGAAGACCGAGCTGACGGTCACGGCGCCCTGCACGGGGCGCGTGCGGGAGGTGCTGGCCACGGCCAACGAGCAGGTGGAGGCCGGGGCGCCGTTGATCCTCATCGAGCCGACGGAGAGCGCCGAGGACGTGGCCTCCGGCGAGCCCATCTCCTTCGAGGCCCTGGCCGGCCGCGAAGGCGAGCCGGATCCCGCGGAGCAGTGCCGGCTCGTGCTGGACGATCTGCGTCGCTTCGCTCTGGGCTTCGACATCGGCAGCTCGGACGTGGCGCGGCTGCTGAAGGAGCGGGAACGCCTCTCCGACGCGGTGGCCCCCGACGATCCGACTCTGCTCCGGGGCGAGGAGGAGATCCTCTCGGTCTTCGCGGACCAGGCGGCCCTGCTGCAACGCACACGGGACCAGCAGGACGGCGGCGACCGGCGCACGCCCGAGGAGTACCTGCTGCTCTTCCTGCGCACCCTCGACGCCGGCGCCTCGGGGCTCTCCACCGCCTACGTGCAGCGGCTGGAGCGGGCCGTCTCCCACTACGGCCTCGAGACCCTCGAGCGCTCTCCGGCACTGGAGGAGGTGCTGCTCTGGGTCTGCAAGGCGCACGACCGCATGGACGAGCAGGCGCGCCTGGTTCTCGCGATCCTCGAACGTCGTCTCGACCACGTCGCACTCCTGGCCGGAAAGGCGGACGACGGCTTCCGGGGCCTGCTGGATCGGATCATCGGTGTCGCCGGACGGCGCTATCAGGCCGTCGCGGACCTGACCCGGGAGCTTCGCTACCGCTGCTTCGACAGCCCCTTCTTCGATGCCGTGCAGGCGCGCGTCTACGAGGAGGCCGAGGGCTGGCTGCAGGAGGCGGCCGCCCCCCGCGACGCGGAGACGCGCGAGCAGAGCATCCGGAACCTGGTGGAGTGCACCCAGCCCCTGGCGCCGATGCTCTCGGTTCGCATGGACGGAGCCCTTCGCCACGAGCGCGATGTGGCCGTCGAGACGCTGCTGCGGCGCTACTACCGGATCCGCTCCCTGGAGAAGGTGCGGATCCGCGAGGTCGAGGACCGCAGCTACGCGCTCGGCGAGTACGACCACGACGGGACGCGCATCCACGCCGTCACGACCCACGCGAAGTGGGGCGGCCTCGGCGAGCTGGGGCCGGGTCTGAGCTCGTTGCTCGAGTCCGTTCCGGAAGAGCACGAGATCGTGGTCGACGTCTACCTGTCCCGCCCCGCGTCCGGAGATCCGTCCGATGCGGAATCCCTCGCGCGGGCCCTCGAGACCTGGTCCCTCCCGCGGAAGCTGCGCCGGGTCGTGGTGGCCGTCGCGGAGGCCGGGGCGGGTCGCGGGATGGACGCGATCACCCACTTCTGCTTCCGGCAGGAGGGAGAGGGCTTCCGCGAAGAGCGGGAAGCCTTCGGGCTGCATCCGATGATGGGGAAGCGGCTGCAGCTCTGGCGCTTGTCGAACTTCGACGTGGAGCGGATGCCTTCCGCGCCGGACGTCTATCTCTTCCACGGAGTCGCACGCGATCATCCCCGCGACGAGCGCCTGCTGGCCTTCGTGGAGATCCGTGACCTCACGCCGCAGCGCGACGCGGCCGGACACATCACCCGCCTGCCCCATCTGGAGCGGCAGGTACTCGAGGCGATGGCAGCGATCCGGCTCTTCCAGTCCCATCGCAGCTCGCGCAAGCGGCTGCATTGGAATCGCATCGAGCTGCACGTGTGGCCTCCCGTGGAGCTCGGCCTCGACCAGCTCCAGGATGTCGCGACCCGCTTCCTGCCCCTCACCGAGGGGCTGGGGCTGCAGAAGATCGTCGCCCAGGCCCGCGTGCTCGACCGCGAGCGCGGCGAGCTCCACGACTCGATCATCCAGCTGTCGAGTCCCACCGGTCAGGAGGTGGAGATCTCGTTCGCCTCGCCGGCCGAGCGGCCGATCGCCCCGCTCTCGTCCCTCGAGCAGCGGGTCGTGCGAATGCGTCAGCGCGGGATGGTCCACCCCTTCGAGCTGATCCGCATGCTGACGCCCCCGCGCGACGGCCGGGTGACCGCCTTCCCGCCGGGCGAGTTCCAGGAGTACGATCTCGATGACGAGAACCAGCTGGTTCCGGTGGAGCGCGAGCCCGGAAAGAACACGGCGAACCTCGTCGTCGGCGTGCTCCGCAACTTCACCCCGAAGCACCCGGAGGGCATGACGCGCGTCGTGCTGCTGGGTGACCCCAGTCGGCAGATGGGAAGCTTCGCCGAGCCGGAGTGCCGTCGCATCATCGCCGCCATCGACCTGGCGGATCAGATGCAGGTGCCGCTCGAGTGGTTCGCGGTCTCCGCCGGAGCGAAGATCGCGATGGACAGCGGTACCGAGAACCTCGACTGGACGGCGGCCGCGCTGCGGCGGCTGATCGAGTACACCCAGGCGGGCGGCACCGTGAACGTGGTCGTCGTAGGGGTGAACGTCGGCGGCCAGTCGTACTGGAACGCCGAGGCGACGATGCTGATGCACACCCGCGGCGTCCTGATCATGACGGCCGACTCCTCGATGGTGCTCACCGGCAAGCAGGCGCTCGACTATTCGGGCGGTGTCTCCGCCGAGGACAACGTCGGCATCGGTGGCTACGAGAAGGTCATGGGGGTGAACGGTGAAGCCCAGTACTGGGCGCGCGACGTGGGCGAGGCCTGTCGCATCCTGCTGCGCTTCTACGAGCACGCCTACGTGGCGCCGGGCGAGTCCTTCTCGCGTCGCGCCCCGACCCGCGATCCCGCGGACCGCGACGTCTGCAAGCATCCCTACGGAGCTGGTGAGGGCGCGGCGTTCGATCGGGTCGGCGAGATCTGGAGCCCGACCCACAACCCCGGCCGCCGCAAGACCTTCGCGATCCGGCCGGTGATGCAGGCCACGATCGACCAGGACCACGAGCCCCTCGAGCGCTGGGCCGACATGCGGGAGGCCGAGGTGGCTCTCGTCTGGGACGCGCACATCGGAGGCATTCCGGTGTGCCTGATCGGCATGGAGTCCGAGCCGGTTCCGCGTCTGGGCTTCGTGCCTGCGGACGGACCCGAGCAGTGGACCTCCGGCACCCTCTTCCCGCTGTCGTCGAAGAAGGTGGCCCGGGCCATCAACGCGGCGAGCGGCAGTCGCCCGGTGGTGGTGCTGGCCAACCTCTCGGGCTTCGACGGCTCCCCCGAGTCGCTTCGCCGGCTGCAGCTCGAGTACGGCGCCGAGATCGGCCGGGCAGTCGTCAACTTCGATGGCCCCATCGTGTTCTGCGTCGTGAATCGCTATCACGGCGGGGCCTACGTGGTGTTCTCGCGAAGGCTGAACGAAGGCCTCGAGGTGGCCGCTCTGGAAGGCTCCTACGCGTCCGTGATCGGCGGCGCGCCCGCGGCGGCGGTGGTCTTCGCGGGTGAGGTGGATCGTCGCACCAAGGAGGATCCCCGCGTGCTCGAGCTCGGTGCCGAGATCGAGGCCGCGGACGACGCCCGACGCGGGCGGCTCCGGGCCCGCTGGCACGAGCTCTACGACGAGGTCCGCGCGGAGAAGCAGGGAGAGGTGGCCGACGAGTTCGACCGGGCCCACAGCGTGCAGAGAGCGCGCAGCGTCGGCTCCGTCCACGAGATCGTCGCCCCGTCCCGCTTGCGCGCGTACCTGATCGAGGCGCTCGAACGAGGCCTCGCCCGGCGCACGGGCCAAGGCGATCCGGGAGCCGCGTGAGGCCCGGCCTGACCTTCGAGGTCCCGCGCTCGCTGCCACGCGAGACCACCTGGTTGTCGAAGGGCGAGCGGGCCCGCCTCGCGTCGATGCGCTTTCCGCGCCGTCGACACGACTTCCGGCTGGGGCGCTGGACGGCGAAGCGGGCCCTGGCACGCCGCTTCGGCCTGTCGGAGAGCCTGCCGTCGCTCGGGGAGATCGAGATCCGCGCCGGCGAGCGCGGTGCACCGCGAGCCTTCCTCGGCGGTGAAGCGATGGACTGCGACGTCTCGCTCAGCCACCGCCAGGGCGCGGTGTTGTTCGCGATCGGGCCCCGCGGCTCGCGGGTGGGCTGTGACGTCGAGTGGATCGAGGAACGAAGCCAGGCGTTCGTGGCGACCTTCCTTTCCGCTGCCGAGCGCCGCTGGCTGTCCGGTCTGTCGCCCGCGGCACGATCCGGTGGTGCCAATCTCCTGTGGAGTGCGAAGGAGAGCGCCTTGAAGGCGCTCGGAACGGGCCTCGACGTCGATCTGCGACAGGTCGAGGTGCGACTGTCGGAGGACGCGGGACAGGGTGTTCGCGTGGTGATTCCGTGTCGCGGCGAATCCCTCTCGGGGTGCTGGGGTCAGCAGGGAGATTGGCTGTGGACACTGGCCAGTCCGGTTCCCCTGGAAGTTCCGACGATGCCGATGTCGGCCAGGTGACATCGAACGGCGCGTCGCTGGGATAGGATCGATGCATGGGGAATCCCGATCCCTTCGAGATCGACGGTGAGCTCCACCCCGCGTTCGATGGCGTGGCGAAGTGTCTGAAGGAGCAGCTCCAGTCGAGTCCGGGTGGCGCTGCGGTCTGCGTCTACCACCGCGGCCAACGGGTCGTCGACATCTGGGGTGGCTCGCGCGACGCTCGTCAAAGGCCCTGGCGATCCGACACCATGGCCCCGAGCTTCTCGACCACCAAGGGCGTGGCGTCGACGCTGCTCCACATGATGGTCGATCGCGGTCTGCTCGACTACGACGATCGCGTCTGCGAGCACTGGCCGGAGTTCGCGCAGGCGGGCAAGGAGGAGATCACCGTCCGCCACGTCCTGGCCCACCAGTCCGGGCTCTACCACATCCGGCAGATGATCGATCGGGCGGATCGCATGCTGGACTGGGAGTACATGGTCCGCGCGATCGAGCGCGCCGAGCCCCTCCACCCGCCCGGAACCCGAACGGGCTACCACGGGCTCACCTTCGGCTACCTGGTGGGCGAGATCCTGGCCCGGGTGACCGGGACGCCCTTCGCCATGCTGGTCCGCAAGGAGCTGGCGGACCCGCTCGGTCTCGACGGTCTCTACATCGGTGCACCCCGGGAGGTGCTCGATCGGGCGGCGGAGCTGATCTGGCCGAAGCGGAACATCCTGACGCCCGTACTGCCCTTCGGCATGACGAAGCCGCTGCTCCGGGTCTTCTCGCCGGTGGTGCGGGAGGCGACGCGCCTGCTCGGTGCCCGGCTCGACATCGAGAGCATCATCGACTCCCTGGCGCCGCGCGGGATCGGGCACTTCGACTTCAGCGCGAACGCGACGCTCCAGGCGTCGATCCCCGCCGCGAACGGCCTCTTCACCGCGCGCTCCCTCGCCAAGGTCTATGCGGCGTTGGCGGGTCGCGGCGAGGTCGACGGTGTCCGTCTGCTCTCCGAGGCGACCCTGCGAGCGGCGACGACCCGACAGCGCGGCGGAAGTGACGGGCTCACGGTGATTCCCTTCGACATGCGCTGGCGGCTCGGCTACCACGGCGTCTTCACGACGATCGGCAGTCCGAGGCACGCGTTCGGGCACTTCGGGTTCGGAGGCTCCGGGGGCTGGGCGGACCCGAGCCGTGAGCTCTCCGTCGCCCTGATCGTCAATTCGGGGATCGGAACCCCCTTCGGCGACGTCCGCATCGCGCGACTCAGCGCGGCGGTCCTGCGTTCGGTCGACGCGCGACCGCGTGCGCCCCGAACGGCGGGACAGCCCGTCCAGTCCATGGCACTCGCCGGGGGCTGAGCCGGGAGGGGACCTGGATGTCCGTGGGGAGCATGTGTCGCAGGCCGGCGCGCACGGCCAGCCCACGAGACACGGCCCAGAGCGCTGCGCGCCGGATGGGTGCGGAGCGCGTCGGGGCGCTCGTGTTGGTCGAGCGGGAGCGACCGGTGGGCATCGTCACCGACCGCGACCTGGCGCTGCGGGTCGTCGGCGAGGGCCATGCAGCCTCCTCGATCCGGGTGAAAGAGGTGGCGACGCCGTCGCCGGCCGTTCTGGGCGAAGAGGCGTCCCTGCAGCAGGCTGCCCAGGAGATGCGCGCGGCACCGGCGCGCCGCATCCCGGTGGTGGACGATCGGGGGCATGTCGTCGGCATTCTGGCGGCGGACGACCTGGTGCGTCTCGCGGCGCGAGAGCTCTCGGCGCTGGCCGAGGTCGCTTCCGAGCAGTCGCCCCGCGGCCGGCCGGTGGCCGCAAAGGGACTCGACGCGGTGCGCGAGGCGAACCACTACGCGAAGCCGGTCGAGACGGTGGGGCTGGAGGTGCCGGTGCGCGCGGTGGCCGAACGGATGCGATCGAAGCAGATCGGCTGCGTGATCGTCGTCGACGACTCCGGACTTCCGAGCGGAATCGTCACCGACCGCGATCTCACGCGTCGTGTCGTGGGGGAAGACCGCGATCCGAACACCACGGCGGTCGTGGAGGTGATGAGCCGCTCGCTGCTCTGTCTGGATGCGGGTGAGCCCCTGCAGCGCGTCGTGGAGGCCATGAGCGAGATCGGCGTTCGCAGGATCCCCGTGCTCCGTGACGGGGCGCTCGCCGGGATCGTCACCTACGACGACGTCCTCGTCGCTCTCGGGAGCGAGTTGCATGCGCTCGGTGAGTCGGCGCGGAGCGCGATCGTCGGCTGAGGGCGCGGCCCGCCGCTCAGGGGATCGGGCGCAGCTTCCAGATCCGCTGCGCGTACTCCTCGATGGCGCGATCGGAGGAGAAGGCACCCATCCGCGCGATGTTGAGTCCGGCGCGGCGCGTCCAGGCGTCGTGATCGTGGAAGTCCGTCGAGACCTGCTCCTGGGTCTGCCGGTACGACTCGAAGTCCGCGAGCACGCTGTAGGGATCGCAGTCGTCGAAGAGGTGGCGCAGCAGCGGGGCGAAGAGATCCGGCTGCTGGGGGCTGAAACGGTTGCTGCTCAAGGCCTCGACCACGCGCGCCAGGGCCGGGCTCTCGCGCACGAAGGCGTGCGGGTCGTAGCTCGGCCGGAGCTCGCGCACCTCGTGGGCGCCGAGGCCGAAGATGTAGAGGTTCTCGGGGCCCACCGCCTCCAGGATCTCGATGTTGGCGCCGTCGAGGGTTCCGATGGTGATTGCCCCGTTGAGCGCCAGCTTCATGTTGCCCGTTCCCGAGGCCTCGAAGCCGGCCGTCGAGATCTGCTCGGAGAGATCCGCGGCGGGCACGATCACCTCGGCCCGTGAGACACAGTAGTCGGGTACGAAGACCACCTGCAGCTGCTCGCGCGCTCGCGGCTCGTCGCTCACTCGCCGACCCACGGCGATCAGGAGCTGGATCACCAGCTTGGCGAGGAAGTAGCTGGGCGCCGCCTTGCCGGCGAAGATGCAGCTGCGGGGAGCTTCGAGCTGTTCCCCGTCGTCGATCACGCGCAGGTAGAGATGGATGGAGTGGAGCGCCGCGAGGAGCTGGCGCTTGTAGAGGTGGATCCGCTTGACCTGCACGTCGAAGAGGGAGTCGGGGTCGAGCCCGACTCCCGTCGTTTCTCGCACGAGCTTCTCGAGCCGGACCTTGTTGGAGCGCTTGACCCGGGAGAGCTCCTCCCGGAAGGCGGGGTCTTCGACGGCCGGCTCGAGCTCCGAGAGCTCCTCCATGTCGCGGATCCACCCGGTGCCGATCCGCTTCGTGACGAGCTCCGCCAGCTCGGGATTCGCCTGGAGGAGCCAGCGTCGAGGGCTGATCCCGTTGGTGACGTTCTGGAAGTCGTCGGGCCGCAGCTCGGCGAAGTCGGGGGCGAGCAGGGAGCGCACCAGGTCGGAGTGCAGTTCGGAGACGCCGTTGATGGTGTGGCTTCCGATGATGGCCAGGTTCGCCATGCGGATTCGCTGGGGCTGGCTCTCCTCCACCATCGACATGCGCCGGACACGGGAGAGGTCGTTTCCGAAGCGCGAGCGGATGGAGCCGAGGAAGCGCTCGTTGAGCTCCTCGATGATCTGGAGGTGTCTCGGGACGACCCGGGCGAGCAGGGGCCGTGAATAGCTCTCGAGGGCTTCGGGAAGCAGCGTATGCGTGGTGTATCCGAGCATCTCCCGGGTGAGCTCCGCAGCGCGCTCGAAGTCGAGCCCTCGTTCGTCCACGAAGAAGCGGATCAGCTCCGGGACGGCGAGCGCCGGGTGCGTGTCGTTGAGCTGGATGGCGACGCGGGAGGGAAGGGCGTCGAGATCGGCGTGCTCGTCCATGTAGCGACGCATCAGGTCCCGAATCGCGCAGGCGACGAAGAAGTACTCCTGCAGCAGGCGCAGCTCGCGCCCGGCTTCGGTGGAGTTGGAGGGATACAGGAGCTTCGAGATCCGCTCCGTGGCGATCTTCCGCTCGAAGGCTCGCAGGTAGTCGCCGGAGTTGAAGAGATCGACGTCCATCTCCGCGGCGGTCTCGGCGTTGTAGAGCCGAAGCCAGTTCACCGTCCGTCCGCCATAGCCGATGACCGGAAGATCGTGGGGAACGCCGATCATCACGCTGAAGTCGACCCAGGCGCCGGGCCCGCCGTCGGCGGGGCGTCCGTCGACGCGACCGTAGACCGGTACCGGGACGGCGCGCTCGGGCCGGGGGATGAGCCAGGGCGATCCGAGCCGACGCCAGGCGTCGGGCCTCTCCTCCTGGGCGCCGTTCGCGATGACCTGGCGGAAGAGGCCGTATTCGTAGTTGATGCCGTAGCCGAAGCCCGCGTAGTCGCGCGTCGCGAGGGAGTCGAGGAAGCAGGCCGCCAGGCGACCGAGGCCACCGTTGCCCAGCCCGGCGTCGGGCTCGGCCACGATCAGGGCGTCGAGATCGCATCCGAGCGTGCCCAGCGCCTCCCGCACGGGCTCCAATGCGATGAGGTTGCGAAGCGAGGACTCGAGGCTGCGCCCCAGCAGGAACTCGAGGGAGAGGTAGTAGAGCCGCTTGGAGTCGTGCTCCCGGATCCGGTCTTCGGTGGCGAGCATGCGATCCACGGCCCAGCCCCGGCACACCGTCGACGCGGCGACGAGCAGATCGTGCGTGGTGGCGTCGTCGAAGGACTTGCCGCTTCCGTAGCGGACCTGCCGTCGCACGTCCTCGGCGAACTCGCCGGCCTCGAGCGCTCCCGTCTCCTCGGGCGTCAGGTTCATGCTCTCCCCCCGGCGCCGAGTCTAGTCGCGATCTGCGGAGGCCGGGAAGCGCTTCCGCATGGGCTCGACACCGGCTCGGAGCTCGGGAGAGAGCTCTTCCAGGGATCGGGACATGCGGCGGGACCAGCTCCGGTGGGAGGTGAGCGGCACCCCCGGAAGGTTCACCGGATCCCGCTCTTCCGCCAGGTCGTCGAGGGAGACGCTGGCGAGGATGCACGGGGTCGCCGCGAGGAAAGCGTGGACCGCGTCTCGCAGGCCGGCGGAATCGGGCGTGTCGCCGCCGCCCTCGGGAGCCAGGAAGCCCTCGGTGCGCAGCGCGGCGACGAGCCCCTCCTTCGCCTGCCGGCGTTCCTCGTAGGCCGGCGACACGGCGGGATCCGGGTCGACACCGTTGGCGGCGGCGCGCAGGTCGAGGTCGCTTCCCTGGAAGTGGCCGGCGAGGGGCGCGAGATCGTGGGTCGAGACGCTCGCCAGCGCCCGGGGCGGGTAGTGGGAGGTGGGTCGGAAGTGGTGGTCGTCGTTCTCGAAGTAGACCACCGACGAGCGCAGCAGTCCCCAGTCGGCCAGCATGCCCGGGAGCTCCGGCGGCAGGGTCCCCAGGTCTTCCGCGACGAGCACCGTGTCCTGCCGACGGCTCTCCAGGGCCAGGATGCCGAGCAGGTCGTCGGCCCGGTAGCTGACGTATGCGCCCTCGCTACCGGGACGCCCCTCCGGGATCCAGAAGAGGCGCAGCAATCCCATGGCGTGGTCGATGCGGAGCGCGCCGGAGTGTGTGCAGGCGGCTCGCACCAGCTCCGACCAGGGACGATAGGCCTGGGCCCGCAGCCGATGTGGATCGAAAGGGGGAAAGCCCCAGTCCTGGCCTTCCGGCGCGTAGGCGTCGGGCGGTGCACCGACCTGGGCACCGGCAGCGAAGAGGTCCTGGGCCATCCAAGCGTCCGCCGAGGCCCGGGCGGAGCCCAGCGCGAGGTCCTGGTAGAGACCCAGGGTACAGCCGGCGTCTCGCAGGGAGCGGTCGGTCTCCGCGAGCTGGCGGTCGAGCTCGAACTGCAGCCAGCAGCGGAAGTCGACCTCGTCCGCGTGGTCCCGGTGGAAGGCGGCGACCGCGGTGCTGTCGGGGTCGCGCAGGGGGGCGGGCCAGCGCCACCACGCAGAGCCGGGCTCGTTGCCGAGTCGGCCCCGGTGCTCGGCCAGGGTCTCCCAGATCGCGAAGTCCCGCAGCGTCGAGCCCTCGCGATCGCGGTAGTCCGCGTAGGCCTGCTTCCGGCTCGGCGACGCGCAGCGAATGAAGGTGGCATACAGCTCGCGGAGCACGGGCAGCATCGCTTCGAGCACCGCCTCGTGATCGATCCGGGCGGCGGCCTCGAGCGCGACCCGACGCGCCCGCCGCTGCGGGTCGTCGAGGAGCTTGCGGGCGCCCGAGCTCCGGGCGAGCTCCGGCACCGCCTCCGGGTCCAGGTAGAGGATGTTCCGGTAGAGCCGGCTCGACGGACTGTACGGCGAGTAGTCCAGTCCCCGATTCGTGACCGCATGCAGGGGATTGATGCCGACGAACGCCGCCCCCGACTCTCCCGCCATGCGCCCGAGCTCGCGCAGCTCGCGAAGGCCCCCGTGCCCCCAACCGCCGTCTCCGCCGGAGCGGAGCGTGTAGGCGTTGGCCCAGATTCCGAAGGCCCGATCTCCGATCCGCTCCTCGGGCTGCAGGCTGGTGCGCGGCGCCATCACCAGGCGCTGGCTCCCGCGCCGACTGCCGCCCGGAGCGTCCAGCTCGATCCGGATCTCGTGGTATCCCAGCGGTGGCTTGCAGGGCAGCGGGAGGTCGACGACGGCCTGTTCGCGTGACTCGGGCAGGGAACCCCGGGAGCTCTCGCACTCTCCGCTCTCGAGTCGCAGCTCGATCCGGTAGTCGCGGGCGTCGCCGAGGGCGGCTGCGTTCAGACGCAGCTCCGGACGGCCCTCGGCCCACTCGCGCCAGACGAGGACCGGCTCCAGGAGGCGCTCGCGCGCTTCGCGATCCAGGGCATCGAGAGCGCGCGTGGCGCCGGCCTCGGTGCTCCCGTCGTGGCCCATGGCGGCCACCAGGGCTTCGCGGGTGGCGTCCGAGGTGAGTCGGTCGCTTCCGTCGACGTCGCGATAGGTCTCGAGGATCCCCAGCCGCTGCGAGAGCGTGCGAAGCGCTCGTCGCTCGCTGCTCATTCCGGGTCCTGGAGCAGGACGATCGCCGACAGGGGCGGCAGCTTCACCCGAATGGAGGACGGGAACCCGTGCCACGGCACCGCGTCGGCGACGAGGTGGTCCTGGTCCGACCAGCCGCTGCCTCCGAACTCCCGGGCGTCGGTGTCCAGGCGCTTCGCGTAGCGACCCGTGCCGGGAACGCCGATCCGGTACTCGTCGCGCGGCGTCGGCGTCAGGTTGAGGATCACGATGGCGTGTCGTTCGCCGTCCCGGCGGAGATAGGAGAACACGCTGTTCTCCCGGTCCTGGCAGTCGATCCACTCGAAGCTCTCGGGCTCCGGGTCGCGGCGCCAGAAGCTCGGCTCCGAGCGGTACAGCGCCCCCAGGTCCGACAGGTAGCGACTCAGTCCGGAGCGGAGCGGGTCTCCGGCGAGGTGCCAGTCGAGGCTCTTCTGGTGGTCCCACTCGTCCCAGGGCGCGAGCTCCCCGTCCATGAAGAGCAGCGTCTTTCCCGGACGGGTCCACTGGTAGGCGAAGAGGGCGCGCAGGTTGGCGAAGCGCTGCCACTCGTCACCGGGCATCCGCGAGAGGAGCGATCCCTTGCCGTGCACGACCTCGTCGTGGGAGAGCGGGTTCAGGAAGCGCTCGGAGTGCTCGTAGAGCATCGCGAAGGTGAGCTCGTCCTGGTGCCAGCGGCGGTGCACGGGGTCCCGTCCGAAGAAGCGCAGGGTGTCGTGCATCCAGCCCATGTTCCACTTGAAGGTGAAGCCCAGACCGCCTTCGGACACGTCCCGCGTGACGCCGGGCCAGGAGGTCGACTCCTCGGCGGCCGTGAAGCAGCCGGGCTGCTCGCGCTTGAGGGTCGCGTTCAGCTCCCGCAGGAAGTCGATGGCCTCCAGGTTCTCCCGGCCTCCGTACTGGTTGGGCTCCCAGTGGCCGGGATCGCGCGAGTAGTCGAGGTAGAGCATCGAAGCGACGGCGTCGACGCGCAGGCCGTCGATGTGGAAGAGCTCCAGCCAGTAGAGGGCATTCGCGATCAGGAAGTTGCGGACTTCGCGGCGCCCATAGTTGAAGATCAGGGTGCCCCAGTCGGGATGCTCTCCCCGGCGCGGATCCTCGTGCTCGTAGAGTGCGGTGCCGTCGAAGCGCCGCAGCGCGAAGTCGTCGCGGGGGAAGTGTGCCGGGACCCAGTCGAGGACGACCCCCACGTCGTGCTGGTGACACACGTCCACGAAGTGGCGGAAGTCGTCCGGCGTTCCGTAGCGCGAGCTCGGCGCGAAGTAGCCGGTCACCTGATAGCCCCAGGAGCCGTCGAAGGGGTGCTCGGCGATGGGCAGGAGCTCGACGTGGGTGAAGCCGCGCTCCTTGACGTGTGCGGCCAGCCGGGGCGCGATCTCCCGATAGGAGAGCCAGCGGTTGCCCTCCTCCGGAATCCGGGCCCAGGATCCGAGGTGGACCTCGTAGATGGAGATCGGCTCGCGGGTCGGATCGCTCTGCGCGCGTCGCTTCATCCAGCGGGCGTCGGACCAGCGGTAGCTGGAGGCGACGACGCGCGAGGCGTTGCGCGGTGGGAGCTCCGCGGCCTGGCCCATGGGATCGGCCTTCAGGCGCACGGATCCCGTGGCGGTCCGGATCTCGAACTTGTAGAGGGCGCCGGGGGCAGCGCCGGGGACGAAGAGCTCCCAGATCCCGGACGCGCCGAGGCTCCGCATCGGAAGCAGTCGACCGTCCCAGCCGCAGAAGTCGCCCACCAGGCTGACGCCGGCGGCATTGGGCGCCCAGACGGTGAAGCGCACGCCGTCGACGTCGTCGATGCGGCAGGGGCGGGCACCCAGGGCCTCCCACAGTCGGCGGTGTGTGCCTTCGGAGACCAGGTGGATGTCGAGCTCGCCCAGGGTGGGCAGGAAGCGGTAGGGGTCTCCGCGCTCCCAGGTTCCGCCGCCCTCGAAGTGGAATCGAAGGTCGTAGGCGAGGGGCAGCTCGCCCGGGACCACGCCCTCGAAGAGCCCGGCCGGGTGGCTGCGACGCAGGGGCAGGTCCTTGCCGTCCCGGAACACGCACTCGGCGCGGACGGCGTCGGGATGGAAGGCCCGGATCCGCACGCCCCGGCGACCGTTCTCCTGCGCGGGGTGGGCGCCGAGAAGCCGGTGGGGCTCCGGGTGGCGGCCCTCGATCAGGCGCCGCAGCTCGTCGTCGCCAGGGCTTCCGGTATTCGAGTCGGTCGGGAGGGTGCTCACGTGGGGGCTCCGAGCTCCAACGCCACCAGGGAATGGGGGGCAAGGCGGACGTGGTCGCCCCGGACCTCGCGCGGAGCGTGGGGGCAGGCGGTGTTGATGACCTCGGTCCAGTGCTGCGGGATCGCCGCTTGCGGGAGCTTGAAGCTCCGCGTTCGCGGCTCGCCGTTGAGGAAGAGCATGGCCGTCCGGCGCTCCTGGGGGAGGCCCCGTTCATCGAAGGGATCGACGGAGCTGGCGTCGAGCAGTAGCGCCAGTCCGCGGTCCTCGGGCTCCGACCAGTCGGCCGGGTGCATCGGGGCGCCGTCCGGGCGACTCCAGCGGACGCAGCGCGACTCCTCGGGTGCGAGGTGGCGATGCCGCCGGTAGACCGCGTTGGCGGCACGGACCGCGAAGCAGTGGCGGGCGAAGTGCAGGAAGTCCTCGTCGTCGGGGTCGAGGGCCCAGTCGAACCAGCTGATCTCGTTGTCCTGGCAGTAGGCGTTGTTGTTGCCTCTCTGCGTGCGGCCGATCTCGTCGCCGCCGAGCCACATGGGGACCCCGCCCGAGAGCGCCAGGGTCGCGACCAGGTTGCGTCGGGTCCGGTCGCGCATCTTGATCACGCGGCGGCTGTGGCTCGGACCCTCGACGCCCCAGTTGTGGCTCTCGTCGTGCGGGCCGTCGCGCCCGCGCTCGCCGTTCGCTTCGTTGTGCTTGCGCGAGTAGGAGACCAGGTCCTCGAGGGTGAAGCCGTCGTGCGAGCACACGTAGTTGATGCTCGCGATGGAGCCCCGGTCGCCCGGGAAGAGGTCGCTGGATCCCATCAGGCAGCTGGCGAGGGCACCGCGCTGTCCTTCGTCGCCGCGCCAGAAGCGGCGGGTGACGTCCCGGTATCGATCGTTCCACTCCGACCAGCCGAGCGGAAAGCCACCCAGTCGGTATCCGTCGGCGCCCAGGTCCCAGGGCTCGGCGATCAGCTTGACCTTCGAGAGCACCGGGTCCTGCTGGATGATCTCGAAGAGTCGCGCCGAAGGGTCGAAGGCGCCGTTCTCGCGGGCGAGCGCCGTGGCGAGGTCGAAGCGGAAGCCGTCGACGTGCATCTCCTCCGCCCAGTAGCGGAGGCTGTCGACGATCATCTGTCGGACCCGGGGATGCCCTGCGTTCAGGGTGTGGCCGGTACCGGTGACGTCGTCGTAGTAGCCCGGATCGCCGTCGCGCGTCCGGTAGTAGGAGGGGTTGTCGATCCCCCGCAGCGAGAAGGTCGGGCCGTCGGGTCCGCCCTCGGGTGTGTGGTTGTAGACGACGTCGAGGATCACCTCGATCCCGGCTTCGTGGAGCGCGCGGACCATCTGGCGGAACTCTCCGATCGCACCCGCGGGCGAAGCGGAGCGAGCGAAGCGCGTGTCGGGTGCGAAGAAGCCGATCGTCGCGTAGCCCCAGTAGTTCGTCAGGTCGCGGCGGGCCAGGTGCTCCTCGACGCCGGCGTGGTGGACCGGAAGCAGCTCGACGGCGGTCACGCCGAGCTCGACGAGGTGCTCGATCATCCGTGGCGAGCTCAGGCCCGCGAAGCTGCCCCGCTCCCGCTCCGGCAGGTCGGGGTGCCTCGCCGTCGTGCCCTTGACGTGGCACTCGTAGAGGACGGTGCGGGACCAGGGCGTGTCGGGGCGCGTGTCCTTCCCCCAGTCGTAGTCGGGATCGACGACCACGCAACGAGGTACGAAGGGTGCGCTGTCCTTGGGGCTCGGTCGGCCCGGGTCGGCCGGGTCGTGGCCGAAGAGGGCCTCGTCGAAGACCATCGGCCCGTGAAGAGCCCGTGCGTAAGGGTCGATCAGCAGCTTGTGGTTGTTGAAGCGATGGCCCTCGCCCGGTGCCCAGCGTCCGTCCACGCGATAGCCATAGAGCTGTCCGGGCTGCAGGCCGGGGATTCTTCCGTGCCAGACGTCGCCGGTCCGGCCGGGCAGCTCGAGTCGGTGGGTCTCCTGCTCGCCCTCCGGTCCCTCGAAGAGGCACAGCTCGACGCTGGTGGCGTTGGCCGAGAAGAGCGCGAAGTCGACGCCCTCACCGTCCCAGTGGGCGCCGAGCGCCTGCGAGATGCCGGGGAGGATCTGCACGCGCGCAGTCTACATCCGCGCCGCGGCGTCGGCGGCGACGTCGGCCAGCTCGCGTTCCCAGGCCGCGACGGGCTCGCGCCAGGAGACGTCCTCGGAGAGCAGCGTCCGGGTCAGGTTGTCGCCGTGCTGTCGCTGCAGGGCGGCTCCCTGGGTGGCGGCCTCCACGAGGGCCTCGGCCGTGAGCTCCTGGAACAGGATCCCCGTCTCGAACGAACGGATCGTGTCGCGCAGGCCGCCCACCGCGTGGGCGATGGGCAGGCTTCCGTAGCGCTGGGCGAGCCGTTGCACCAGGCCGCAGGGCTCGAAGCGGGAGGGGATCAGCAGCGCGTCCGAGCCGGCATAGATCCGCCGGGCGAGGCCATCGTTCCAGCCGGTCTGGAACGCGATCCGCTCGGGCCAACGTCGGGCGAGGGTCGCGATGCGCTTCCGAAGCTCCGGCTCTCCGTCTCCCAGGAGCGCGAGCGAAGCGCCCCGCTCCACGAGAGCCGGCGCGGCGTCGGCCAGCACGTCCCAGCCCTTCTGGGCGGCGAGTCTTCCCACGCAGGCCAGCAGCCAGCCCGGCTTCGGAGTCTCGAGGCCGAGCTCCTGGCCGAGTGCCTCCCGACACTGGGCCCGTCCCGAGGTGGCCTGGGCGGAGAACTGCGCCGGCAGGGCGGCGTCCTTGTCGGGATCGTAGGCATCGGCGTCGATTCCGTTGACGATGCCCGTGAGGCGACCCGCGCGGTAGCGGTACAGGCCCTCGAGCCCCGCTCCGAACTCCGCCGTCTGCAGCTCCTCGGCGTAGCTGGGCGAGACGGCGACGATGCGGTCCGCCCAACCCAGGCCGCCCTTCAGCAGCGAGATCTGGCCGTAGAACTCGAGGCCGTCCGGGGCGAAGAACTCTCCGGGCAGGCCCGCCACCTCCAGCAGTCCGGCCTCGAATCTGCCCTGGTATGCGTTGTTGTGGACGACCTGTACGGTCCCGATGCCGCGGCCGGGGCCGCGATCGTGAAGGGTCCGCAGGATGCAGATCGAGAGCGCGGCCTGCCAGTCGTGGGCGACCATCACGTGGGGAGCGAGCTCCGCGCAACGCGCGGCGGCGGCACGCGAGAAGGCGGTGAAGCGGTAGCCCTCGTCGAGGCCGCCGTAGATCGCATCGCGAGCGAAGAGATCCGAGAGCTCGAGCAGGTGCAGGGTCAGCGGCCCGAGGTGGCCGGTGTGCCAGCGACCGTCGAGTGGATCGCCGGCAAGGTCGAGACGGATCGGGCCGCCGTCCCGGAGCTCGAGTGCCGAGGCCTGCTGTAGCGCAGCGCTGTGGGCGGGTACGATGCAGTGCAGCTCGTGGCCGCGCGCGGCCAGCGCGCGGGCGAGTCCGGCGACGGCCTCCCCGAGCCCGCCCGTCTGGACGATGGGAGCGAGCTCCGAAGAGACGAAAGCCAGCCGGAGTCGAGCGGCCGGCTGGCCCCTGGCCGCCCGGGGCGGCACTAGAGATCGTACTCGTCGCGCTGACCGAAGTCCGTGCGGGTGACGACGACGACCCCGCCATCGCTGACGGTGAAGCGCTCCG
Source organism: Myxococcota bacterium (assembly GCA_028284295.1). Lineage (GTDB taxonomy): Bacteria > Myxococcota_A > UBA9160 > UBA9160 > UBA4427 > JAJDAN01. Next base: position 17,776 of record JANQSB010000622.1, read on the forward strand.
CGTCGTGCTCGGGATCTTCCCCGATCACCTCGCCCGGCGGGATCTGGACACCCTTGTCCACGATGCAGCGTCGCAGGCGGGCACCCCGGCCGACCTGGACCCTGGGGAAGAGGACCGAGTCCTCCACCGAAGCGAAGCTGTTGACCCGGACGCCGGACGAGCAGACGGTGCGCTCGACCTGTCCGCCCGACACGATGACGTCAGAGCCCACGATGGAGTCGTGGGCGGAGCCGACGCGGTTCCGATCCTCGTCGGCGAACACGAACTTGCACGGACCCCCGGGCGTCACGCCGCCGATCGGCCACTCCGGGTTGTAGAGGTTCAGATGAGGGTCGACGGCTACCAGGTCCATGCTGGCTTCATAGTAGGAGTCCAGCGTGCCGACGTCCCGCCAGTAGCCTCGGGCCGACTCGGCCTCTCCGGGGACCTGCTGGGTCGCGAGGTCGTAGGCGGCGACCTTGAGGCGCTCGTGGGCGCTGCTCAGGATGTCGCGTCCGAAGTCGTGGGTGGTCGCGTCGAGAGACGCGTTCCGGCGCAGCTCCGCCATCAGGGCGTCACGGCTGAACACGTAGTTGCCCATCGAGACCAGGGTGCGGTTCGGGTCGCCGGGAAGCCCGGGCGGATCCTCGGGCTTCTCGAGGAAGCTCGTCACCCAGCCGCCCCCGTCTACGGCGACGCACCCGAAGGCGCGCGCTTCCTCGCGTGGCACCGACACCGTGGAGACGGTGAGGTCCGCTCCCATGGCCTCGTGGTACTCGAGCATCTCGTGCACGTTCATCTTGTAGATGTGGTCCGCGCCGAAGATGAGGACGTCGCGAGGATGGGCGTGGCGCAGCAGGTCGAGGTTCTGCCAGATGGCGTCCGCGGTTCCGCGGAACCAGGTCGGCCCGATGTTCATCGAGGCCGGAACGGATTCGATGTACTCGTCGGCCACGTTGGAGGCGAGAGCCCAGTGGCGCGCCACGTGCTGGACCAACGAAGTGGCGCGGTACTGGGTGAGGACCCGGATCCGGCGGATGCCGCTGTTGACGAGGTTCGAGAGAACGAAGTCGACGAGTCGGTACTGCCCACCGAAGTGCACCGCCGGCTTGGCGCGCTCGTTGGTGAGCGGGCTCAGCCTTCGTCCTTCACCACCCGCCAGCACCAGGGCCAGGGTGTCGCTCATGCTCCCCGCTCCTTCCGGGACTCTGGCGGAATTATGGCTCACGGGATCGGGCGCCGGTGTCGCCCAGACGACATGGAGATGCGATCGGGGCGTCGCTTCCGAGGAGTTGGGATGAAGATCGGCGCACCGGACGGAGCGATGAAGGGCATGGAGGAGATGAAGGCAAGGAAGTCGGCCTCGTCCCGATGGGGCTGACGTCCAGGCGACACTCTTGTCAGATGGCCCGCTCGTCTGGGCGCCTGGCCGCACGGTGGTACCGTCGTCCTCACGGAGGACGGCGATGGGGATCTTCCGCGATCCGGTCGTCGCCGCGGCCTGGACGAGCTACGGCGTCGTGTGGTTGGCGCTGGCGATCGTACCGACCGACCGCGGGGACTGGCTCCTCGAGAACCTTCTGGTCTTTGCCGCATGGGGTGGGCTGGTTGCCCTTCACCGTCGTCACCCGCTGTCGCGCGGGTCGAGCTGGGCGGTCGCCGCCTTCCTGCTCCTGCACGCGTTGGGCGCGAACTCCACCTACTCGCAGTCGCCGATCGGAGCCTGGGCGATGGGCCTCTTCGGCCTCGAGCGCAACCCCTACGACCGGGCGGTGCACTTCGCGTTCGGCCTGCTCCTGGCGGTTCCGCTGCGACAGCTCGCCGAGGAGGCACTGGCCTTGCGCCGAAGCCTGGCCGTCGCGTTCTCCGTCATGGCGGTGCTGGCGAGCGGGGCCGTGTACGAGATGATCGAATGGTGGGCGGCCCACGTGGTGAGCCCCGAGCTCGGCATCGCGTTCGTGGGTGCCCAGGGCGACGTGTGGGACGCCCAGAAGGACACGAGCGCAGCGCTCGTCGGTGCGATCCTGGCCCTCGGCGGAGAGTGGCTCGCGAAGGGCTGGCGCCGACGACCTCTCCGCATTCTCGGATGAAGACCGGCAGCTGCTCCTTCTCGTGATCCGCACGCGGTCGTGAGTGCCGGTGGAATGCCAGCCGCGCAGGAAGGCGTGGGCGCATCCCGCTACGCTATCCGAGTGAGCCCGGTTTCCGTCTCGCCCCGCGAGTCCGAAGCACAGCGTTCTCCGCCCGGACGGCTCGGAAGGAAGGAGCTGGCATGGGCCGCCCTCCTGCTTCTCGGGACGGTCCTCCTCTACGGTCGCGTCGGGGACTTCGACTTCCTCGTCTACGACGACGGCCTGTACATCGGCCAGAATCCCGTCGTCCTGCAGGGCCTGAGCTGGAAGGGCCTGGCCTGGGCGGTGACGAGCGCCGAGTACGCCTGCAACTGGCACCCGGTCACGTGGGCTGCGCACATGCTCGACGTGAGCTTGTTCGGAGTCACGGATCCCGCCGGGCACCACCTCATGAGTGCGGCGATCCATGCCCTGAACGGAGCGCTCCTGTTTCTCGTGCTGCACTCCCTGACCGGCGCCCGATGGCCGAGCTTGATCGTGGCCGTGTTGTTCGCGTGGCATCCGCTACGGGTGGAGTCGGTCGCCTGGGTGGCGGAGCGCAAGGACCTGCTTTCGGGTCTCCTCTTTCTCCTCACCCTGCAGGTGTATGCGGGATGGGTTCGGGACCGGCGAACCACGCGCTTCGTTCTCCTGCTCGCCGTGTTCGCCATGGGCCTCATGGCCAAGCCGGTCCTCGTGCCCCTCCCGGCACTGCTTCTTCTGATCGATCGCTGGCCTCTCGCCCGACCGGAATCCTGGCGCGCGCTCGTCGCCGAGAAGCTCCCGCTCTTCGGCATGAGCTTCCTCTCGGGCGTGATGACGATCCGATCCCAGGCACTCGGAGGGTGTACGGAGTACATCCACGAGGGTGTGCCGCTGCTCGATCGACTCGGGAACGCTGCCATCGGAACCCTTCGATACATCGGAAAGACCCTGGTCCCCGTCGATCTGGCGGTCTTCTACCCCCATCCAGCCGTGGTGGACCCGGGTGGCGGCGGGGCCTGGAGCGCGCTCGCGGCAGCCCTGTTGCTCGCTGCCCTCAGCATCGGAGCCTTCCGGGTCCGTTCGCGTGCTCCGGCGGTAGCCGTCGGCTGGTTCTGGTTCCTCGGGATGCTCCTGCCGGTCAGTGGTGCGGTCCAGGTGGGCGGGCAGGCGATCGCGGACCGCTACACCTACCTCAGCACCATCGGCCTCGGCATCGCGATCGTGTGGGGTCTTCGCGCCGTCGCCGAGGGGAAGCCCGGGGCGAAGAAGCCGTTGATCGTCCTGGCCGTTGCTGGCAGCCTCGCCGCTGCGTGGCTCACGTGGCGGCAGCTGCCGGTCTGGGCGAACTCGCGTTCGCTATTCGAACACGCGCTTGCCGTGACCGACAGGAACTACGTCGCCCATTCGAATCTGGGCCTTCTCGACGGATACGCCGCGCAGCTCGCTCTGTCGGAGGGCCGACCGGAAGGACAGGCCCTTCTCGCCAGCGCGATGCGCCACTATCGGGAGTCCGTGCGCATCCTGCCGAGCTTCTATGACGGGCACGTCAACCTGGGCTGGCTGCTCTACCTGGGTGGATCCTACGCAGCGGCCGTCGCCGAGCTCGAGACCGCACACGAGATCCGCCCGGACCTGGCGGACCCGCTCTGGAAGTTGGGCCTGGCCCGGGCGCAGCTCGGCGAGTGGGACGAGGCCATTGCGAACCTCGAGCGCGCGCATGCGCTGACCCCGGAGAACACGGCCATCGAGGAGGCCCTGCGATACGCCCGGTCCCAGCGCGCGCTCGACCCCTGACCGTGCCTCTCGAGAGCGCGGAGCGGCCGCTACCGCTCCACCCTCAGGGCGGGCCTGGTCCGGGGATCAGGAGATAGGCGCGGTAGGCGGCGAACACCCAGCAGGCCAGCCAGGTCACGACCGCCGGCCACAGCCAACGCACGCGGAGCAGGGGCTCGGCTCCCGCTGCTGCGAGAATTCCCAGGGCGGGCGACAGCCCCATCAGGTAGGAGCCCTTCGCGGTGGAGTAGATGGGCAGGCGCGTATGGAGATCGATCACCGCGACCACGTACGCGCCCACGCACCCCGCGGCGAGCAGGAGGGCGCCGCGAGAGCGACGGAGTGCTGGCCGCCAGCAAGTCACGAACGAGCCGAGGATCAGCGCGGTTGGCAGCAGGCCGAGGACGGCGCCGAGGACCATCCAGTCGTGGCTCCAGGGAAGCCTGGACGGGTTCGACAGCCCGCTCGCGAACCCGTCGAGCCAGACGGTCGAGTACAGGGCGTCCCAGGGCCCTCGGGCGCCGGCGTAGACCGGTTGACTCAGGGCCTGCCCGAACGCCAGGTACTCCGATACGGACCGATAGCCTGGCTCCTGCCACCAGCCGGGAGTGCTGTAGGGCTCCCAACCGCCGATGAGGGGCTTCCCGAAGGCCAGCATGTTGCGAACGAAGAACCACCCACACACTGCCAGCGCCGAAGCGACCAGGGTGAGAGCCTTCGCAAGAGCCGCTCTCGCTGTCCCACCCACGTGAGCGAGGTGCCAGAGGAACGCGAAGCCGAGGCCCGGTGCGAGCAGGAGCGGCGTGACCTTGGCCAGAATGGCGAGCCCCCACAGCGAGCCCATTCCGGCGAAGAAGAGTCGTGACCGCTCCTGCCCGGGCTCGCAGACCAGTGTGAACGCCGGCAGTAGAGCGAGTGCAGTCAGCGCCGAGGCCAGAGGCTCGTTTCCCGGGGACTGCGCCATGTAGAGGCTCATCGGCATCATGCCCCCGACGAGGGTGGCCACGGCTCGGAGCTCGGCACGTTCCGGAAAGACGACCCGAGCCGTGCGATGGGCGATCTCGACCAGCGCGACGCCGCTGAGGAGGGAGAGCGAGCGGAGCAGTGCCATCTGCAACGCGTTGTCCTGCCCGACTCCGAAGAGCAGATAGAGTGGCGTCGCCAGCAGGTAGTAGAGCGGTGCCTGAAAGGCCTGCCAACCGTCGCTCGCCAGTGGCAGCGCCCCGTTCTCGGCGATGAACTGGACGTACTCGAGGTGTGCGGCGACGTCGAAGCCCACCGTGGCGGGAACCCTGGCCACGTTCGAGATGGCGAGCAAGGTCCAGGCGACGAGCAAGACGCCACGCAGGAGTCGATCGTTCGACAGTGATGAAGCGAATCGCGCGCCGCGATGCCTGCCGGATACGACGGTGCCGAAGACCAGGGCGAAGATCGCCGCGAGCCAGACGCCCTTCGCCCTCAGGGCGCTCGGGGTGTCGGGGAAGGACTCGTCGAGGACGAAGGACCGGGTCCCGGTCGCAGGCCGGGCAGGCCCCCAACGCCGCCCGTCCGCCGACGCTTGCCAGCTTCCGCTGCTGTCGGTCGGCAGTTCGTCACTCGTGACCAGTAGCAGCGCCGGCCCCCCCCGGTTGAGTACGACGAAGAGCAGCTCGTGATCGCCGGCTCTCAGCGTCTCTTCGGACTCGATCCGATGCGGAGCCTTCCAGGCCGCGCTGGAAGGCTCGAGGACTTCGAGGATCGGACGGCCGTCCAAGAAGGCGCGTCCCCACTTCATCATGCGGACGCGCAGCGTCCACTTCGGGACCGGATCGGCGAGAGTGAAGTGGTACCGGAGGAAGACGCGATTGCCGCCGACCCGATGGGAGTGCGGGGAGAAGCCGCGGTCGAAGCCGATCCACCTTGCCTCCCTCTCGTCGACCAGGAAGACACTGCTCTCGTCTCGGACCTGAGCCGTCCATCGTACGGCGATCGCGCCGACGGCGAGGACCACGCTGAGCGCGAGCAGGATCGGTACCCACTGCCGTGTCGCGGCCGTCATCCCGACTGGATGCTACCGGATCGTCGGTCGCCTCGACCGATCGCACCATGCACCGGGATCGCTTCGGGTCCTTCGCCTGCTAGCCTCGAGAGCGGGCGCCCGCGAGCCCCGAAGTCGAGCGTGGGAGGTCGCAGACCGTGAAGCGCAGTCGGAGCCTGGGTGCGCGTTGGTCGTTGGTCATCGTGGCGCTCGTTCTGTCGGGCCCCGCTCGCGCGGGCGACACCGCGACCGTCGAGTGGGGCGCGACCTTCCTGACCTATGGCGGCGGCGTGAACCCCGGTCCCGAGCTGCCGATCGTGAGCGGCGAGCCCGTCGAGATCGTCGCCGTGTTCGACCCCGACGCTGCCGAGAACCCGGCGACCGTGGGCAACCCGACATTCGGCCTGTACACGGACGCGCTCGTGTCGCTGGAGATCTACTTCGTCACGAGCGAGGTCCTGTACCGCTTCGGATCCGGCGGCGCCGCGGCCAGCCAGATCAACCTGACCAACGACTCCGGCATCCCGGGTGTGACTCTCGACGACCAGCTGAGCGTCAGCAGCGCCGATCCGCTCGAGGCACCGATGGTCCTGGGCGCAGACGTCGTGGCGGCGTCGGTCGTGATCGCCGAGTCGATCAATAGCGTCCAGGGTGGCGGCACCCCGGACCTGATCGAGTCCGCCTCCGCACTTCCCGCGGACGGCATAGACCTCGACTCGCCCGGCTTCCTCGTCTCCAACGCCGCGATCACCTACGACGGCTTCGACCCGACCTCCGTCATCTTCACCGACGTCACGGAGCTTCCCGAGCCGGGCGCGGGCGTCGGGGCTCTGGCCGGGCTGCTCGTCGTGAGCGTGCTGAGCCGCTCCGGGCGCCCGGACCGGCTGCTCGGGTCGCGCCCTACTCGCGGTCGAAGAGCTTCTCGGCGGCGTCGCTGAAGTCGCGGAGGTTGTCGCCGACGCGCTTCGCCTCGTCCACCCGTTCCGGGGACAGGGCGTAGCAGGCGTTCCCGAGCACCGCCGCGAGCTCCTTCGCCTCGTATCGGCCCTCGAAGTCGCGGCGCCGACCGGCGCCGACGAAGATCGCCCGTTGCAGGATCCAGGCGGCTTCGGCGATCGCGGGAAGCTCCCGGAGCTCGTCGATGAGGAAGTCGAGGAACGGGTAGGTGGCGAGGCTCAAGCCGTCGAAGATGCCCGGGCTGGCGCTCTCGATCCGGTTGCCCTGCAGGCCCCAGCGCAGCAGCTCCTCGCCGTCCCGACGCAGCACGGCCTCGGTCGCGTCCTGGATGCGATCGGGAAGCGCCACCTCGTAGCGGCGCTGCGTCTCGCCCCGGGCTGCGTGGGTCAGCGCCAGGCAGGCCAGGTCGTGCAGGTGCGTGCACTGCTCGCGGGGGCGGGTGTGCTGGAACACGTCCAGGATCCGGTCACTGAGCGGCGCACCCACCATGCGGCGCAGGGGCTCGACAGCCCCCGGGCAGGTGCTCCAGGGCACGCGCAGGGACTCGCCCTCCACCGCGGTCGCGCGCTCCTCGTCGTGAGCCAGGCGCACCGCGAAGTGGTGGAAGTCGTCGGCCAGCTCACCGCGCACTTCGCCGCGGCTCGACTCCAGGGAGATGGCGCGCCGGAAGGTGCCGCGAGCTCGGGGGTCCGGCGTCATGGCGCGCAAAGGTACCCCGGCATGTCGGCCCGGCGACATCGGCGCGCACCGCCCGTGGCGGCTACCCTGACGAATCCTTCGGACAAGGGAGATCGCATGCGTCAGCAACCGCAGTGGCAGGTGGCGGGGTGGATTCCGCTCGTGGCCGGACTCGGCTGGCTCCTCGCCGGCATGAGCGGCGGCTGGCTGCAGATGTTCTTCTGCCTCGGCCCCGGCGTCCCGCTCCTCGCGACGGGCGGTTCGAAGCTCCTGTGGCCGGGCGATCCCCGCATCCAGCAGTTCGCCGCCCTCGGTGGTGTGATCGGTGTCGCGGTCGCGATCCCCGGGCTCGTCTTCATCGGCTTCGGTGCCTCGCTCCTCCTGGGTCTGCTCTCGGTCGCCTCCTTCGTCGCAGCGGGCTCCGTCTCGGTGAAGCAGGAGCCTCACTTCGAGGGTGTTCCGGAGCTGCAGCCGTCGCTGTCGCTCTACGCGAAGGTCGCGGTCGACGATGCCCTTCTCGCGACCATGCAGTTCGGGATGGGGATGCCCTCGGGCCAGGAGCCCGAGGTGATCGAGCGCGAGGTGCATGCGGCGCGCGAGCTCTTCGACGGCAAGGGCTGGCTCGAGAAGCCCGCGAGCTACCACCAGGAGCCGCCGCCCCTCGAAGCTCCGCGAATCCGCGACCGGGAGACGCGCGTGCGCACCGGCCGCCTCCGCTACGAACACCTTTCCTTCGAGAGCGAGTACGCGCCCCATCCCGACGAGCCCGGCCGCGCGCGCTGGCTCGGGTACGAGCGCAACCGCACCGCGCACGCGTGGGTGGTGCGACAGCCGTCCTCCGAGCCTCGCCCCTGGCTCGTCTGTATCCACGGATACCGGATGGGGGTTCCTGCGTTCGACATCAGTGCCTTCGACCCGGGCTTCCTCGCGAAGTTCGGGCTGAACGCGATCTTCCCGGTGCTGCCTCTGCACGGTCCCCGCAAGCTCGGACGCCGGAGCGGTGACGGCTTCCTGGCGGGCAACGTGCTCGACTCGGTGCACGGCGAAGCCCAGGCCATGTGGGACATCCGACGCATGGTCGACTGGGTACGCCGCCAGGGGGCGCCGGTCATCGGCGTCCACGGCCTGTCGCTCGGGGGCTACAACACCGCTCTTCTGGCGTCGGTCGAGCGAGGCCTCGCCTGTGCGATCCCGGGTATACCGGCCACCGACTTCGCGCGCCTCGTCTGGCGCCACGCGCCCCCGCTGCAGCTCCGCTACATGGAGCACCGCGGCGTGGTGCACGACGTCGTCGCGGAGGTGATGCGGGTGATCTCGCCGCTCGCCCTCGAGCCGCTCGTCGAGAAGAGCGGTCGCGCCATCTACGCCGGTGTCGCCGACCGACTCGTTCCGCCCGATCAGGTCCGCGACCTGTGGCGCCACTGGGAGGAGCCCGAGCTCGTCTGGTACCAGGGCGGCCACATGAGCTTCCAGTGGGAGCACGGCGTACGCAGCCTGGTGGCGCGCACCCTGCGCAGCCGATTGCTCGACCGCGGCTGAGGAACGGCGAACGCGGGGCGTTCGCCTGCTACCGCTTCGGGCTCGCGCCCTTGCCCTTCGCGCGAGGGAAGTAGGTCGTCTCCACGTAGTCGCCCAGCATGCGTTCGGCGCTGAAGCGCATGGCGCTGGTGCGGATCGAGGCCTTCACCCGTTCCATCCAGCCGCGCGGAATCCCGTCCTTGTCCCGATCGTAGAAGAGCGGGAGCACCTCCTTCTCGAGCGTGTCCAGGAGCATCTGCGCGTCGCGATCGTCCTGGGCCTCGTGATCGGCGTCGACGTCACCCGGGAGCGACCAGCCCCCGCAGTCGTCCTGCGCCTCGACCCACCAGCCGTCGAGCACGCTGAGGTTGAGGGCGCCATTCATGGCGGCCTTCATGCCGCTGGTCCCGCTCGCTTCGAGGGGCGGGCGCGGCAGGTTCACCCAGACGTCACAGCCGCTCACCAGCCATTGCGCCATGCCCATGTCGTAGTCGTGCAGGTACGCGATGCGCTCGCCGACGTGTGGCGCCCGACGGGCCTTGAACAGCTGCTGAACCACGTGCTTGGCGGAGTCGTCCGAGGGATGGGCCTTCCCGGCCAGCAGGATCTGCAGCGATCGGGGACCGTCGATGAGCTTCAGGGCGCGCTGCAGGTCCCGGCTCACCAGGTTGAGTCGCTTGTAGGTGGCGAGCCGGCGCGCGAAGCCCATCGTCAGGCGATCGGGGTCGAAGGCGGTCTCCGCGAGCTCGACGTAGTCGGCAGCCTCACCCCGAGCCAGGCGATCGAGGGTCGCGCGCTCGCGGATGTACTCGACGAGTCTCGACCGCAGCTCGCAGCGGACCCGCCAGAGCTCCGCGTCCGGCAGGTCGGCGATCTTGGCCCAGGTGTCCGGATCGCGCTTGCGGCGCTCCCAGTCCTCTCCCAGGTGCTCGGCCAGGAGGCGTCGCACGGGCTCGGCCATCCAGGTGCTCACGTGTACCCCATTGGTGACGTGTGCGAGCGGTACCTCGTGGTCGCTGCCGGCGCCGAAGGCCGGGCGCCAGATCGAACGGGCCACCTCTCCGTGGCGCTCGCTCACACCGTTGGCGGCGCGACTGACCCGCAGCCCGAGGGCGGTCATGCCCGGTGCGTCTTCGGTGTTGCCCGCCTGGATCCGAGCCAGGTCGAGAATCTCCGCCCACCCGGTGCCGAGCCGCCGGTCGAGGCCGCCGAAGACCCGCATCAGGTCTTCGGCGGGATAGCGCTCGTTGCCGGCGGGGACCGGTGTGTGCGTCGTGAAGACGGTGCGGGCGCGGGCGCTCTCGAAGGCTTCCTCGAACGAATCCCCGCCCTCTACCCGAGTCGCCGCCCATTCGAGGGGCGCGAGGGCCGGGTGTCCTTCGTTGAGGTGCAGCACCTCGGGCTCGATTCCCAGCGCGCGCAGGGCGCGTGCACCCCCGACCCCGAGCAACGCGTACTGCGCGAGCCGCGCGACGGGATCTCCCACGTAGAGCTGTGACGCGATCCAGCGATCGATCGGCTTGTTCTCGGGAAGGTCCGTATCGAGCAGGTAGAGGGGAACGCGGCCGATGTCGAAGCGCCACATCTGGACCGCCACGTCGCGGCCGCGAATCGGCACGTGGATCACGAGCGGGTCGGTGCCGTCGCGGGTCACGATCGCGCCGGGCAGTCGGGGCGGGTCGACGTCGACCCAGTACTCGTGCTGCCAACCCGACTCGTCGAAGCGCTGTCGGAAGTAGCCCTGCCGATACAGGAGTCCGATGGCGACGAGGGGGAGGCCCATGTCGGACGCGGCCTTGAGCAGATCGCCGGCCAGCACGCCGAGTCCACCCGCATAGACGGGAAGCGAGACGTGCACGCCGTACTCGGCGCACAGGAAGGCCACCGGGTGTTCGGGATCGCCGCGATTCCCGTCCGGGGTACGAGCCAGCTCGTCCCGGATGGACTCCTCGAGGGAGTAGGCCCGGCCGATCAGCTCGCGGTCGCCGGCCGCGCGCTCGAGGGACACCATCGGGGCTTCTTCGAGCAGTCGAAGCGGATTCCGTCCGCACGCTTCCCAGCGGTGCGCGTCGATGGCTGCGAACAGCTCGTCCCCACCGAGTGCCCAGCTCCACCGGTAGTTGAACGCGAGACGCGCGAACGGAGCCAGCGCCGAGGGAAGCCGCGACGCGAGCTCGTCGGCTGCCCGTCTCAGATCCTCGGTACCGGGGGGGTGGCGAAGCATGACTGCTCCTCGTGGCTTCGTCGGCTTCCCATGATACAACGGCTCGCCCGGACCCAGAGGTCACCGGCTCGACGCGAGAGGGCGTCGGGTCGAACCCTGCGGGGTCTCCGTCGCGTGGTGTCGATCCCGCGCCATGCCGCGAATCGCCCGTCCCGGCCCGAACCAGCGCAGGCGCCCGTCGCCTCTCGTCGGGCTGCGGCCGCCCGCGGTCGGCCGCGGGTGCCGGATCCTACTGCCAGCACACCCGGGTGAGCGCGCTTCGCAGTGGCCGGCTGGTGGCGACGCAGCTGGATCCGAGGATCGTCCGTGAGCCGTGGTCGAGCTCGGCCAACGCGTCCAGGGTTCCGACGAGCTTGTGGGTTTTGCGGATCAGCCGCGTGCAGGAGCCCTCCGCCAGGAGCCAGGCGTGGGCGGCGTCGGCGTAGCGGCGCAGCGCGGCTTCGACGGGGCCCCGAAGTCCACGTCGTTCGACCTCCGAGAGGCGAGGCCAGGCGACGCGAAGCCCGTGCAGGGCGTCGAAGTCGATCCCCTGCGGGAAGCGGCCGCCGAAGATGCGACTGCCCCAGAGACCCGTTCGACGCTGGAGGCGGACGATGCCCGCGACGGCGCGCGCCGGGTGCGGGATGCTCCGACCGAGGCGATCGTAGAGCCACCAGAAGTGCGCGGCGCCTCCCAGGTCGAGAGTCGTCGGCTTGCGCAGCACGCGGTCGTGCAGTGCGCGCTTCCAGAAGCCCGTCGCCGGGTCGACACGGGCGTCGAGCGCGGCCAGCAGCGCTTCGCTCCAGTCTTCCGGGAGGGACAGGCCTTTCGGCGCGTCGAGCACCGCCGCGGCGGCACCCGCTGCGTGGCTGCCGGTCCAGACCTGGGACCAGCGGAAGCCGTCGAGCCAGGCGTCGGTGGAGACGCGGCTGGCGAAGAGGGACTCCGCGTAGCGGAGGGGGTGCAGGGGGCAGGCGCCCAGGAGCACGAGAGCGCCGGTGGCGAACGCGGTCGCATGGGGAACACCGTGCCCGGCGAGCAGGGATCGGTCGAACCATCCCGAGTCACGGTCCTGGGCTGCCTGGATCCGCGACGCCCAGGCCTCCCGCTCCGGAACCGCAACCTCGTCGAGGTCGCCGAGGATCCAGAGCGCGTAGGCGGCATCGGCATCGCCGTAGAGGTCGACCTCGCCGTCGGGGCGGCTCGCCCAGCCCGCATCGCCGCGGCGAAACCCGTCCAGGAAGCTTCGCGCCTGGCCGCAGAAGGGCTCGAAGTCGAGAGGCCAAGCCTGGCTCAAGTCGGGCTCTTCCGGCGATCGTGGGTCCGAAGGCCGGTCGGCTCCTGTGCTCGGCGTGCTCCGCCCCTACGCGTAGGTGGCCCTCGTGCCGGCCGCATCCTCGCCGCTGGCGGTCACCTCCGCCACGCTCGCGCGCAGGTCGGCGATGTACTCGTCCATCACCTCGGCGTGCGCGGGCGAGAGCATCAGGTGGATGGCGCGGGGCTCGGTGGTGAGGCCCGTGAACCAGCCGCGTCCCTTCATGCGCGCCCAGACCGCGAAGGGGTCGATCGTCTCCGACCCGTAGATCATGAGACCGAGCTGCGGATCGCCGTAGGTACACAGCTCGGGCATCTCGTCGATGGCCGCCTCGAGCGCCGCGCGCGCCTCGCAGACCTGGCGGGCCTTGTCGCGGTAGCCCTCGAGACCCAGGTAGTTCATCACCGCCCAGGCCCCCGCGATGGCACCTCCTGGCCGCGTGCCCGCCGCCGTCGGCGTGGTCATGCCTCCCGCCGGCCAGTCGTCGAAGACGAAGAGCTGATGGGCGCGCTGCGCTTCGCTGCGATGGAAGACCGTCGATGCACCCTTCGCCGCGTACCCGTACTTGTGCAGGTCCGCCGAGATCGACGCGACCCCCGGCACCTCGAAGTCGAAGGGCGGAACCGCGACGCCGTTCATGCGCGCGAAGGGCGCGAAGTAGCCCCCCACGCAGGCGTCCACGTGGAGCCAGAGCTCGTGGCGCTCGGCCAGCTCGCCCAGCGCCTCGATGGGATCGACCAGCCCGTAGGGGAAGCACGGCGCCGAGCCCACCAGCATCAGGGTGCGCTCGCTGACGGCTCGCTCCATCGCCTCGACGTCCGCGAGATAGTCGTCGGTGACGGGTACGCGCAGCGTCTCCAGCCCGAGATAGTGCGCCGCCTTGTCGAAGGCGGGATGCGCGGAGCGGGGGAGCACGATCTGCGCGCCCTGCGTGTCGACACCGCGGGCACGTGCCTGATCGCGGCAGGTCTTGACCGCCATCAGGATGCTCTCGGTACCGCCGGAGGTGATGTTGCCGCAGGCGCCCTCGGGCCCGTGCAGCAGCGAGAGCCCCATGTCGATGACGTCGGACTCCATGCGCTTCAGGCTGGGGAAGGCCGCCGGACCCAGTGCGTTCTCGCTCTGGTAGAGGGCGTAGGCCTCCTTGGCGACGGAGAGCACGTCCTCGCCCGCGTTGAAGACGTAGACGGCCGTGCGCGCGGCGCGCCAGTCGACGTCGTCGCCGCCCAGGGCGACGAGCTGCTCGCGCAGGGTCGACCAGCCGGTGCCCTTCTCGGGCAGGGATCGGCGCGGTGCGGAGTGCGGATCCGTCATCGTCTCCTCCTGTCGAGCTTCGGCTGCGTTCGAGCGGACTCGAGCCGGAACGAGGCCGGACACGCGCCCTGCGGGCCAGGGCCGCTCGTATGGACGAGAGCGTAGCTGCCCGCGCCGGCACGCTGCATTCACCGGTCTGGTGCCCGGGAGAGGCCGACTCCGGGCTTGCGGCGCACCCGTGTCACGAGCACGGTCGTGCCGGCTGCCAACGGGACGGCGGCACGCGGCTTCGGGATGGGTGCGATTCGGGATCGTCGAGAAGCGACCCCGGGCAGACCGGGAACTCGTCGCTCCCCGCGGAGCCTTCGACCCCGGTGTCGGCTGGCCGACACCGGGGTCGCGCGACCCGCCACGCCCGACGCTTTCTGCGCTGGATGAGATGGCGCTCCTTGTCAGCCCGGTTACGGTGCCGATTCACAGGCAACCCCAACCAGGAAGGAGCCAGCCATGGCAGCGCGAAAGAAGGCCCCGGCCCGCAAGAAGAAGGCGGCACGGAAGAAGAGCGCTCTCGAGCAGCTCGAGGCCGATCTTCCCAAGACGCTCCGGGACTTCGAGAAGGAGGTTCGCAAGCGCTTGAACCGTCTCGAGCGGGACATCGAGAAGGCGGTGCCCCAGGCCCGGCGAAGAACCGCCCGACTGATTCGCGAAGCCAGTCACGAGCTGGGCCGTCTCGAAGAGCGCGGTGAGGCCGCCTGGCGAAAGCGTGCGCGGCAGGCGACGCGCGACGCTCAGGCCCTGCTCCGCAAGCTGGAGCGTGCCGTGGCTCCCCCTCGCAAGAAGGCGGCGAAGAAGAAGACCGTCAAGAAGAAGACCGCGACGGCGACGAGGTAGCGACCCCAGCCGCTGCGGCCTGGTCCGAGGCGATCGCGATGCGCTCGCCCGGGAGGGCGTCGCTCAGCCGGAGATCCGCGCCTCGAGGTCGAAGACGTGGCTGTCCGCTCCCTCGATCCGGGGCCGGACGAGTCGGGCGACGATCGTCCCCTCGTCGACCTGCCACAGGGAGACCTCGAGGTCGTCTTCCTGGTAGAAGGGGCGCAGGAAGGCCGGCACCCGCACTCCCCGCAGCCTTGCGACGTCGTCTCCCGCGTACTCGCGCAGGATGTCGTGGGTCACGATGCTGATCGCACAGGGACCGTGGGCACGCGGGTCCGACTCGTCGATGTGCCGCAGGTTCGGGTCTTCGGACGCGCACGCCCAGCGGAAGACCAGCCGCTTCCCGGCGAGCCGGTGCTCGATCACGTGGTCGGGGTCGCGGTCGGGGACCTCGACCGGATTCTTGGGCGGGCGATCGACGCCATCCGGCGCCATCCCCGCCACGCGGCACATGATCTGGACGTCCTGGTAGTGGGTGGCGCCGTCGGTGCTCCAGAGCTCGCCCACGTGGCGCACGAAGGCGCTTCCCTTCACGCCGTAGACGCCGTCGAGGTGATGGCGGATCTCGCCGAACGCGGTGCCCGGCATGGGCTCGTGGAAGATGATCTCGGTCCCCATGTAGAGACCGCGGCCGCGGCCCTCCGTTCCGGCCTCGCCGTGCTGCCAGGTGTCGTAGCCGCCCGGGCCACACAGCGTCTGCATGACGGGCTCGGTGTTGCGCGCGTACTGGAGGACGAGGTTGTGTCCCGTGAGCGGGTGCGCGAGGGTGCCCGTTCCCTGCTTCAGCCAGCGCTCGCGTGCGGCCTCGCGCACCGCGTCCGTCCCCACGCCGTCCACGTCACTGGCCTCGGCCAGGAGCGGCCGCAGGTTCCAGGACCAGGCGATCGGGACCTTCGGGAACTCCTTCGTCGCGTCCTTGGGGTCGACCTGGAACTCGTTGCTCACGCACTCCTCCTGTGGGGCTGGCCCGCTTCTTCCTCGCCGACAGGGCTGGCGAGGGTCCGGGAATCTAGCGGCTCGGATGGGTCTGTACAGCAGGCCCCGCAGCGGGGGAAGCCGACGGGTGCGTGGCTAGCGGGCGTCGAGCTCCTCGAAGAGCGCGCTCGCGAGCAGGGGCAGGGCGACCGTGGCGTCCGAGTAGACCTCCGCGTATCGGCCCCCTTCCGCCTCGGGTACGAACTTCCCCCAGCTGACGCCCTCGGAGTAGGTGCAGCCCGACAGGCCGCCCCAGTGGACCGGCTCCGGGCAGATCCGCACCCCGTAGCGGAAGCGTGGCGCCGACAGCCGGGTCCCCAGACGCTCGTTGGTGATGTCGAAGTAGGGCGCCACCTGCTGCGCCCAGTTGCGCGGGACGCCGCCCCCGATGGTCAGGATGCCGAGCTCGCGCGCGTCGCCGATGCGGCGCGTGTAGGCCTGCAGGTCGAGGAAGGGATTGAAGGGTGGCACCGCATCGAAGATCTCGCCGGGACCGAGCTCGTCCGGCCGGTCGGCGAGGGCGCGAGTCATCGCCCACAGCGCGACGTCGAGCCCGATCTCGCTGTCGGTGAAGGCGGGGATGAAGACGGGTACCCCGCGCTCGTAGGCGCTTCGCAGGATGCCGGCGCCCTCGTCGCGCTCGGAGAGCTTCCGGCCGATCGCTTCGCAAAGACGGGACGACGACCACGTGCCGTCCTTCGGCTTCGAGCCGTCGAGCACGTCGCGGACCAGCGTCTCGACGTCGTTGAGGTTCGCCTCCATCTCGAGCGTGTCGTAGATGCGGTTGTAGCCCTGCTCGTACAGCTCTTCGTCGGACTTCGTCGGGTCGTAGCGGTAGTGGGTGAGCCCGATCGACTCCGTGAGCCCGTGCGCGATCAGGGCTCCGGTCGAGACGATCGTGTCGACGACGCCGCGATCGATCAGGTCGCAGACGATGCGGCCCTGCTTGGCGACCGTCATCGCGCCCGTCAGCGTCATCACCACGTGGCAGTCGTCGGAGTCGGCCATCTCGACGAGCACGTCGAAGGCTTCCCCCAGCTGTCGGCCCGTGAAGGCGGTCCGCGCCATTCCCCGCAGCAGGTCGCGGAACGACCGGACCTCGCCGAGCGCCAGGCTCTCTAGCGGCTCGAGACCGTCCGCCCGGCCGTCATGCAGGGAGCGGCTCATCTTCCGAGCTCCGGTGGGCCAGGGCCTCGCCCCAGCTCGGGCTCGGTGAGTCGCCTTCGTGGAAGCGCCCGACCATGCGCGTCGTGACGTCACCCAGGTCGACGATCTGGCGGATGTAGCTCAGCACGTCGTAGGGATCGGTCGCGCCGCAGGTGAACACGTCGAGGGCGATCAAGCCGTCGTCCGCATACGAGTGTGCGGTGCAGTGACTCTCGTCCAACAACACCGCGGCCGTGAAGCCGGGCGGGGAATCGTGGCCGAAGTGGTAGCGGACCTGGGAGAGCACCGTCGCGCCGGCACGACGGGCGGCATGTGCCATCGCGTCGAGGACGAGGCCGTCGTTCAGGCAGACTTCGCGCGCCACGTTCCGGCAGTCTACGAGGAGGTGTGAGCCTTTGGACAACGCATCGGTCCTCCGTTCGCGGCAACACGCGGTCGGCGTATCGAGATGAACGATGATCGCCAGGCGGTCAGAAGGCAACATCTTTTAGCGCCGGGGGAGGCGTACGTCCACAGGACCGGCCTCGCTTTTGGCGATCTGGAAGTCGTGCCGGACGCGCACTTCGCGGCAGCGGGATCGCCGGCCGGATCTTGCGAAACGGGGTCTGCGGCGCGTCTCGTCCCGGGGCCTCGACGGACCGGCGAGGCAGCGACCGGCCCTCTCCTGAGACGGCCGTGAAGCGCCCCCGGAGCCGTCCGGCCCCGATCTCGAGCAGCCGAAACGGTACGGAATTCGAACAGTTGCAGCGGGTCTGGACGGATCCTAGCCTTCCGAGTCACGCCGGGTGTACCGCTCGCGGACGCCACGGTAGGGGAGCTTCCACATGCAACGCAGAATGTTTCTGTCGAAGATCCACCGCGCCACCATCACCCACGCCGATCTCCACTACGAAGGCAGCTGCACCATCGACGACAACCTGATGCAGGCGGCCGGCATCCTCCCGCACGAGGAGCTGCACGTCTGGAACATCACCCAGGGAACCCGTCTGGTGACCTACGCGATTCCGGGCCCTCCGGACAGCGGGGTGATCTGCATCAACGGAGCCGCGGCCCACGGCAATGCGCCGGGCGATCTCGTCATCCTCGCCACCTTCGGCGAGATGAGCGACGAGCAGGCCCGGCACTTCGAGCCGACGGTGGTCATGGTGGACGGGGACAACCGGATCGCCGAGGTCCGCGCCGAGATCCCCGGTCCCCAGATGCCCCCGAAGCTGGGAGCCGTCGGAGCCCACTGAGGGCAGGCGAGCCGCGCGTCGGGCGGGTCCGGCCTGTCCAGAGCCAGCCGGGCTAGAGCCAGCCGGGCTAGAGCCAGCCGGGCTAGAGCCAGCCGGGCTAGAGATAGCCGAGCGCCTCGAGAGCGCGGCGCAGGGCGGGGTCGAGGCGATAGCGCCGCTCGGGCAGGGGGTGGGCGGCCCGCTCCTCCTCCACGGTCCGCAAGGTCTGTCGCAACGCCTCCACGCGTCGGGGCTGCCCTCGTGACAGGTCGTGCCGCTGCTCGGGATCGGCCGCGAGATCGTAGAGCCGCACGGCGTTCTCCACGCCTTCGTAGCTGCGCTCGATCACGATGAGCTCGTCGTCGGCGATCCGGATCGAGCGACCGACGAAGCGCGTCGGGTTGCTGCCCCGGGCAACGAGAGGCCGGTCGCGTAGCGCGTCGGGGATGGGATCGCCCCGCAGCATGGGCGCGAGGGAACGGCCGTCGCCAGAGGCAGGGGCCGGGAGCTCCAGCAGCTCGGCCAGGGTCGCGCGCAGATCGACGAGAGAGACCGGCTCGGTGACGATCCGCGCCTCGCGCTGGTCCGGCAGCTTCACGAAGAGGGGCACCTGCAACACCTCCCGGTGCAGCGAGTAGCGGTGCGCGAAGCCGCCGTGATCGAAGAGCTCCTCGCCGTGGTCGGCGGTGAGGACCACGAGGGCATCGTCCCAGAGCCCCCGTTCGTCGAGAGCCGCGAAGAAGCGGCCCAGCTCGACGGCGCTGTGGTGGACCGCGGTGTCGTACTGCTCGCCCAGACTCTCGAGCATCTCCGCCGTCACCTCGTCGCGCCGTTCGACGCGCCCCCGGTTCATGAGGTCCTGCATGAGCGGGCCGAAGAACTCGAAGCCCTCGCGCGGCGGTCGACCCAGCAGTGCGCTCCGCGCGTCGTCTGGAACCCGGTACGGGCCGTGGACGTTCATGGGCTGCAGATAGAGGAAGAAGGCCCCGTCTTCGCGCGCGTCGTCGACCCACTCGAGAGCCCGCCTCGTCATCGCGCGCAGGTCCGGTGCGCGACCGGCCTTGCCGCGGTAGCCCAGAAACTCGTCGAAGCCCTGGTCGAAGCCCGCTCCTCGCGTGATGTGGGGGTTGAAGCTGATGGCGCCGGTCGTCCAGCCGGCGCGCTGCAGATCGCTGGCGAGGGTCGGGGCGTGCTCGGGGAGGGCGGCACCCACCGCGTCCACCCGATGCCTTCCCGGTGCGAAGCCCGTGAAGAGGGAAGCCACGGCGGGGACCGTCCACGGAGCCGGGCTGCGGCAGTCCTCGAAGCGGGTCGCGCGGTCGGTCAGCCGGGAGAGGTGGCTGCTGGTGTCCCGGGAATGGCCGTACTGCGTCAGCCGGTCGGCGCGCAGGGTGTCGACGACGATGAGCACGACGTCGGGTCCGGGCCGTTCGGGTGTGGCGGGGCCGGGGTCGCAGGCCGGCGCCCCCGCGAGCACGACGAGGGCGACGAGGGCTCCGAGCCGGGCACTCCGCGGCTGCGCGTATCGGCTGCGGGCCCGCTCCACGGGCGCGTGTCAGGCCGTCGGAAGCAGCACGCAGAAGCGCGCGCCGCCGGTCGTGCTCGGCGCGTCCTCGACGCGCAGCTCTCCGCTGGCCTGGCCG
>JANQSB010000623.1 GCA_028284295.1 Myxococcota bacterium
GAACTGGGGCGCCAGCGAGACCTTCTACCGACTGGTGCGCGCCCTGCTCGCACCGCAGGCCGCCCAGGCCGCGTCCGCCCCGGAGCGCACGCGAGGCTCGAGCACGCGACCGCGCGCGAACCTGCTCGGACCGACCTCCCTCGGCTTCCGCTGCCGCGACGACATCGTCGAGCTCCGCCGCCTGCTGGAGCGGATCGGCGTCGAGGTGGGCGTGGTCGCGCCGGAGGGCGCGTCGCCCGAGGACATCCTCCGCATCCCGGAGGCCGACTTCAACATCTGCCTCTATCCGGAGGTGGCGCGCAGCACCTGCAAGTGGCTCGAGCGCAGCTTCCGGATGCCCACGGTCGAGACCGTCCCGATCGGCGTCGGAGCCACGCAGGACTTCCTGCGCGAGATCGGCGAGCTCACGGGGCTTCCCGTCGGGCAGGAGATGGACGACGGGGCCAGCCGGCTGCCGTGGTACTCGCGCTCGGTCGACTCCACCTACCTGACCGGCAAGCGGGTCTTCGTGTTCGGCGACGGCACCCATGCCCTGGCCGCCGCGCGCATGGCCGCCGAAGAGCTCGGCTTCACGGTGGTCGGCCTCGGGACCTACAGCCGCGAACGCGCCCGCGAGCTGCGGCAGGCCGCCGAGGCCCTGGGCGTGCCGGCCCTGGTCACCGACGACTACCTCGAGGTCGAGGCCCGTGTGGCGGAGCTGCAGCCGGAGCTCGTGCTGGGCACGCAGATGGAGCGGCACATCGCCAAGCGCCTCGGCATTCCGTGCGCGGTCATCTCCGCGCCGGTGCACGTCCAGGACTTCCCCGCGCGCTACTCGCCGCAGATGGGATTCGAGGGCGCCAACGTCATCTTCGACACCTGGATCCACCCGCTGATGATGGGCCTCGAAGAGCACCTGCTGCACATGTTCCGGGACGACTTCGAGTTCCACGACAGTGTGGCGCCGTCCCACCTGGGGGCCGAAGGCGCTGCGGCCGAGGCGCTCGCGCCCGCCACCGACGAGCTGGACGCCGCGACCGCCTGGGACGACGACGCCCGCGACGAGCTGAAGAAGGTCCCCTTCTTCGTGCGCGGCAAGGCGCGACGCAACACCGAACGCTTCGCCGAGGAGCGGGGCATTCGAACCATCACCATCGAGACCCTGTATGACGCGAAAGCGCACTACGCGAGCTGAAGCCGTTCCGATCCGCGTGGTGATCGTCACCCTCGACGGTCACCTGGCGGGTGCCGTGGAACGCGCCCGCGCCCTGCTCGTCCGCCAGCTCCCGGGACTCGAGCTCAGCCTTCACGTGGCGGCCGACTGGCGCAGCGACCCGGAAGCTCTCGAGCGCTGCCGCGCCGACATCGAGCAGGGCGACATCGTGATCGCGCACATGCTCTTCATGGAGGAGCACATCGAGCCCGTGATGCCCTGGCTCGAGCGACGTCGCGACGCCTGCGATGCCATGATCGGATGCATGTCCGCCGAGTCCGTCGTCAAGCTGACGCGGATGGGTCGCTTCAAGATGGAGACGAGCGAGTACGGCCTGATCGCCCGCCTCAAGAAGCTGCGCGGCACGAAGAAGAAGAACGCCAGCACCGGGGCGCGCCAGATGGCGATGCTGCGCCGCATCCCCCAGCTGCTGCGCTTCGTGCCCGGCACCGCCCAGGACATCCGCGCCTACTTCCTGACCATGCAGTACTGGCTGGCGGGCTCCCACATCAACGCGGCGAACATGGTCCGCTTCCTGATCGACCGCTACGCGGACGGCCCCCGGCGTGTCCTGCGCGGCAAGCTGAAGCCCAAGTCCCCCGTCGAGTATCCCGAGGTGGGCGTCTACCACCCGAGGCTCGAGGGCGGCATCGGCTCCGAGGCCACCGCGTTGCCGGAGCCGCCGGACGGAGCTCGCGGCACGGTGGGACTGCTCGTGATGCGCTCCTACGTGCTGGCCGGAAGCACGGCCCACTACGACGGGGTGATCGACGCCCTCGAGGCACGCGGTCTGCGCGTCGTCCCGATCTTCGCGAGCGGTCTCGACGCGAGGCCGGCCATAGAGCGGTTCTTCTTCGACGAGGGACGCGTAGCGGTCGACTGCGTGGTCTCGCTCACCGGCTTCTCCCTCGTCGGCGGCCCGGCCTACAGCGACTCCGATGCGGCGGCCGAGATGCTCGCCCGCCTGGACGTCCCCTACCTGTCGGCCCACGCCGTGGAGTTCCAGTCCCTCGAAGAGTGGGAGTCCTCCGACGCCGGCCTGCTTCCCATCGAGGCCACGATGATGGTGGCCATCCCGGAGCTCGACGGCGCGACGGGGCCCCTGGTCTACGGCGGCCGCTCGGCCGGCCCGAGCCGCCGCACCGAGGCCAGTCACGACATGCAGGCCCACCCCGAGCGCGCGGCGATGCTGGCGGCGCGCGTGGCGCGCCTGGTCGAGCTGCGCAGGACTCCGACCGCCGAGCGACGGGTCGCCGTCGTGCTCTTCGCCTTCCCCCCGAACGCCGGCAACCTGGGCACGGCCATGGGCCTCTCGGTCTTCGAGTCCCTGCACCGGACCCTGGTGGCGATGCGCGACGAGGGCTACGCGGTCGAGCTTCCGTCCAGCGTCGAAGAGCTCCGCGACCGCATCCTCGCCAGCGAGGAGGAAGGCCTGGGCGCACCCGGTCGGGTGCACGCGCGGGTCGCCGCCGACGATCACGTCCGCCGGGAGCCGTGGCTCGAGGAAATCGAGGCCCAGTGGGGGCCCGCACCGGGTCGCCAGCTGAGCGACGGTAGCTCGCTGCTCGTCCTGGGGGCGAGCTTCGGGAACGTCTTCGTCGGCGTGCAGCCGGGCTTCGGCTACGAGGGCGATCCCATGCGCCTTCTCTTCGAGAAGGGCTTCGCGCCGACCCACGCGTTCTCGGCCTTCTATCGCTACCTGCGCGAGGACTTCGGGGCGCATGCCCTGCTGCACTTCGGCACCCACGGTGCGCTCGAGTTCATGCCGGGCAAGCAGGTGGGCCTCTCGGGCGACTGCTGGCCGGACCGACTGCTGGGCGAGGTCCCGAACTTCTATCTCTACGCGGCGAACAACCCCTCCGAGGGGACGATCGCCAAGCGTCGCAGCGCGGCCACCCTCGTGAGCTACCGCACGCCGCCGATCAGCGAGGCCGGCCTCTACCGCGACCTCCACGAGCTCCGGACCTCGATCGACCGCTGGCGCAGCCTGCCCCCCGACGCGCGGGACGGCCGCGACGGCACCGCCGGGGAGGGCGCCGAGCTCCTCGAGCTCATCCACGAGCAGGCTGCCGCGGTGGACCTGGTGAGCGCGAAGGCCGAGCAGGAGGCATGTGCCGACACGGACGCCGAGGCGACGGTCGCGCGGATCATGACGGCGCTCGACGAGCTGGAGCAGACCCTGATCCCGCACGGGCTCCACGTCGTCGGCGATCGGGCTTCGGCAGAAGAGCGCCAGGACCTGCTGCTGGCCGTCACCCAGGCCTCCCACGAGCCGCCCTGCGAGGCCGCCTGGGTCGAGGCGCTGGTCGGCGGCGCGACGCCCGAACGGGTGCTCGCGAACGCCGGCCGCGCGGGCGACGCAGAGGCCCTCGAGAAGCTCCGGTCCCTGGCCGGGATCGATCGCCAGCTCGAGCGGGACTCGGAGATCCCCGGCCTCCTGCGCGCCCTCGCGGGCCGCTTCGTTCCGCCGGCGCCCGGAGGCGACCTGCTGCGCACGCCCGACGTGCTCCCCACCGGCCGCAACCTGCACGGCTTCGATCCGCTGCGCCTGCCCAGCGCGATCGCGATGCGACAGGGCGCGCGCCAGGCGGACCGGCTCCTCGCACGTCACGCCGAGGACGGCCACGGACTGCCCGAGTCCGTCGCGCTGGTGCTCTGGGGTAGCGACAACCTGAAGACCGAAGGCGCCTCGCTCTCCCAAGCCCTGGCCCTGCTCGGGGCACGCCCCCGCTTCGACAGCTACGGCCGTCTGTGCGGCGCCGAGCTGGTGCCGCTCTCGGAGCTCGGGCGCCCCCGCATCGACGTGGTGATCACCCTTTCGGGCATCTTCCGGGACCTCTTCCCGATCCAGACCCGGGTGCTGGCGGAGGCCGCGTTCCTGGCTGCCGAAGCCGACGAGCCCCTGGAAGAGAACTTCGTACGCCGGAACACCCTCGCCCATCAGGCGGCGGAAGGATGCGACTTCGAGACGGCTGCCCTGCGCGTCTTCTCCAATGCCCAGGGTGCCTACGGGGCGAACGTCAGCCAGCTGGTGCAGAACGACCTGTGGGACGAGGAAGACGAGCTGGCGGAGGCCTACTCGCGCCGCAAGGCCTTCGCCTACGGACGCAGCGGCGAGCCCGTCCGTCAGAGCGAGCTGCTCGAGCGGGTGCTCGCCGGGGCCGATCTCGCCTACCAGAACCTCGACTCCGTCGAGGTCGGGGTCACCACCGTCGACGTCTACTTCGACAACCTCGGCGGCATCAGCCGCTCGATCCAGCGCGCCCGGGGCGAGAAGGTCCCGGTCTACATCGCGGACGAGACCCAGAACGAAGGTCGCGTGCGGACCCTGGCCGAGCAGGTGGCCCTGGAGAGCCGCACCCGCACCCTCAACCCGAAGTGGTACGAGGGGATGCTCCGCCACGGCTTCGAAGGCGTGAGCCAGATCGAAGCGCAGGTCACCAACACCATGGGCTGGTCGGCGACCACCGGCCAGGTCGACGACTGGGTGTACCGCCAGCTCGCGTCGACCTTCGTCCTGGACGACGCCATGCGCGAGCGCCTGGCGGCACTCAACCCGACCGCCTCGGCGAAGCTCGCGAATCGCCTCATCGAGGCACACGAACGCGCCTACTGGTCCCCGGCACCGGAAACCCTCGACGCCCTTCGGCGCGCGGGTGCGGAGCTCGAGGACCGTCTCGAAGGAATCGACCCAGGAGTCGCTGCATGACGGCAAGTACCTCTTCTCACAACTCGACCCGTCCGGACGGCGCCGGCAGCGTGCAGGTGCAGCTGGATCCGTCCGTGTCCATCGATACCGCCAAGGTCTTCGCGGTGTACGGCAAGGGAGGCATCGGCAAGAGCACGACCTCCTCGAACCTGTCCGTCGCGTTCTCCAAGCTCGGCAAGCGCGTGCTGCAGATCGGCTGCGATCCCAAGCACGACTCCACCTTCACCCTGACCAAGACCCTGGTCCCGACGGTGATCGACGTGCTCGAATCCGTCGACTTCCACTCCGAGGAGCTGCAGGTCGAGGACTTCGTCTACGAGGGCTTCGGCGGCGTGCTGTGCGTGGAGGCCGGCGGTCCCCCGGCCGGAACGGGCTGCGGCGGCTACGTGGTCGGGCAGACGGTGAAGCTCCTGAAGGAGCAGCACCTGCTCGAGGACACGGACGTGGTGATCTTCGACGTGCTCGGCGACGTCGTCTGCGGCGGCTTCGCTTCACCGCTCCAGCACGCAGACCGCGCCCTCATCGTCACCGCGAACGACTTCGACTCCATCTTCGCCATGAACCGCATCGTCGCCGCGATCCTGGCCAAGTCGAAGAACTACAAGGTGCGGGTCGGCGGCGTGGTGGCGAACCGCAGCGCCGGGCTCGACCAGATCGACCGCTTCAACAGCGCGGTGGGACTGAAGACCCTGGCCCACTTCCCGGATCTCGACGCCATCCGCCGCAGCCGTCTGCAGAAGTCGACGCTCTTCGAGATGGATCCCACGCCGGAGATCGAGGCGGTCCAGAACGAGTACCTGCGACTGGCCGAGGCCCTCTACGAGGGAGCGGACCCGCTGGTGGTGGAGCCGATGAAGGACCGCGAGATCTTCGACCTGCTGGGGTTCGATTGATGGCCACCTCCCACTTCGAGCCGTCGGCCGAACGCCCCTACGAGAAGCGACGCAGCGAGCTCCTCACCTACTTCGACCGGACCGCCGTCGATGCCTGGGCGCGCCTGACCTCCGACGCTCCGGTGGGTCGGATCCGCGCGACGGTGCGGGCCGGCCGCACCGAGATGCGGGACACGCTTCTCTCCTGGCTGCCCGACGACCTGCAGGGTCGCCGACTGCTGGATGCCGGCTGCGGGACGGGCGCCCTGGCCCTGGAGGCCGCGCGCCGCGGTGCCGAGGTGGTGGCCATCGACCTGTCGCCGACCCTGGTCGGGCTGGCGCGCGACAACACCCAGGACCCGGCCGCCCGGCGCATCTCGTACCGGGTGGGCGACATGCTGGACCCGTCCCTCGGCCGCTTCGACCACGTGGTCGCCATGGACTCGTTGATCCACTACGCCGCACCGGACATGGCAGGGATGGTGGAGTCCCTCGCGTCGCGCACCAGCGGATCCGTGCTCTTCACCTTCGCTCCCCGCACGCGTCCCTTGGCCCTGATGCACGCGGTCGGGCAGCTCTTCCCGCGGTCGAACCGCTCGCCTGCCATCGAGCCCATCGACCCCGGGCGTCTCTCGGAGCGCCTGGCGGAGACGCCGGGTCTCGCCTCCTGGCAGACGGGACGGACGCGCCGGGTCGCGCGCGGCTTCTACATCTCCCAGGCACTGGAGCTCTGCCCTGCATGAGCAGCTGGAACGACAGCTTCGCGCGGGTCTGGGAGGGCATGGGAACACGCTTCCTGCCCTTCGCCGACGCCGCGAGCGACGAGCTGCCCCTTCTGCGTCTGCTCCGCCTCTCCCTCTTCCAGGTCTCGGTGGGCATGGCGCTCGTGCTGCTGACCGGAACCCTGAATCGCGTGATGATCGTCGAGCTGGGCGTTCCGGCCTGGCTCGTGGCCGTGATGATCTCGCTGCCCATCGTCTTCGCGCCGCTGCGGGCCCTGATCGGCTTCCGCTCGGACACCTACCGGTCGGCGCTCGGCTGGCGGCGAGTTCCCTTCATCTGGATGGGGACGCTGCTGCAGTTCGGCGGGCTGGCCATCATGCCCTTCGCTCTGATCCTGCTCTCGGGCGACAGCAACGGCGCCGAGTGGATCGGCCAGGCAGGGGCCGCTCTGGCCTTCCTGCTGGCGGGTGCGGGGCTGCACACGACCCAGACTGCGGGACTCGCGCTGGCGACAGACCTCGCGCCTCCCGAGACCCGTCCCCGCGTGGTGGCTCTGCTCTACGTGATGCTGCTCGTCGGCATGGTGGCCAGCGCACTGGCCTTCGGTCGTCTGCTGGCCGACTTCGGTCAGGTCCAGCTGATCCGGGTGATCCAGGGCGCCGCCGTGGTGACGATGGTGCTCAACTGCATCGCGCTCTGGAAGCAGGAAGCACGCGATCCGTCGCGCACGGCGATGCGAGCCGAGCGGCCCTCCTTCGCGGAAGCGTGGCGTGCCTTCACCGAAGCCGACCGCGTGCATCGCTTCCTGGTCGCCGTCGCACTGGGGACGGCGGCCTTCGCCATGCAGGACATCCTCCTGGAGCCCTACGGTGGGGAGATCCTCGCGCTCAGCGTCGGCGCCACGACCACCCTGACGGCGCTCTTGGCGGGGGGCACCCTCGTGGCGTTCGGCGTCGCGGCCCGGCGGCTCGCCCGCGGCGGCGACGTGCATCGCCTGGCCGGGGCAGGGGCACTGATCGGCGTGGTCGCCTTCTCGGCGGTGATCCTCTCGGCCCCCTTCGCTTCCCCGCTGCTCTTCCGCGTCGGTACCGCCCTGATCGGGTTCGGGGGTGGCCTCTTCAGCGTGTCCACCCTCACCGCCGCGATGCAGCTCGAGCAGGGCGGCAGCAGTGGCCTGGCACTCGGCGCCTGGGGCGCCGTGCAGGGCACCGCAGCGGGCGTGGGAATCGCCCTCGGTGGAGCCATTCGCGACGCGAGTGGCGCGCTGGCCGAGCAGGGGCTGCTGGGCCCGGCGCTCACGGATGCCAGCGTGGGCTACGGCGTCGTCTACCACATCGAGATCGCACTGCTGTTCGCGACCCTGATCGCGCTCGGGCCGCTGGTCCGACCGTCGGTCGCCAAGCCGGTGGATCCTGCCTCCCGCTTCGGGTTGGCGGAGCTGCCCAGCTGATCGGTCCCACTTCGAGGTAAAGCACATGCAAACGGGAGCCATCACCGAGTACATCGACGTCGCCCAGCTCGTCCTCTACCTCTTCTGGGCCTTCTTCGCGGCGCTCATCTTCTACCTGCGACGGGAGGACAAGCGCGAGGGCTACCCCCTCGAGTCGGATCGGGGCGGCGACATCCGGGTCCAGGGCTTCCCGCCCATGCCGGAGCCCAAGCAGTTCTCGCTGCCCGATGGCGGCGAGTACCAGGCCCCGCACGACGAGAGCGATTCACGGATCCTGCGCGCAGAGCCCACGGGACCCTGGCCCGGCGCACCCCTCGAGCCGACGGGAGACCCGATGCGCGACGGCCTGGGCCCCGCCTCTTGGGCGCAGCGCCAGGATCATCCCGACGTCACGCACGAGGGCCACGCGCGAATCGTCCCGATGCGGGTCGCGACGGACTTCGAGGTGGAGTCCCGCGATCCGGATCCGCGAGGCATGAAGGTCGTCGGCACCGACGGTGAGGTCGCGGGCAAGGTCACCGACATCTGGGTCGACCGCGCAGAGCCGCAGGTCCGCTACCTCGAGGTCGCCCTGGACTCGGCGGAGGGTCGCACGGTGCTGCTCCCGATCACCGTCGCGAGAGTCGGCGGGGACCGGGTCCGCGTCGCGTCGATCCGCGCCGATCAGTTCGCCGGCGTCCCCGGGCTGCGGGACCCGAACCAGGTCACCCTCCTGGGAGAGGACAAGATCTGCGCCTACTACGCGAGCGGGCACCTGTATGCGTCGCCCGAACGCAGCGAGGCCCTGCTGTGAGCGCGCCGCCCCGAGTCGGCGAGTACGAGACGGAGCCGATCCGCGGCCTGCCCGAGGAGCTTCCCGAAGGCGAGCAGGTCCTCTGGCAGGGATCACCCGAGCCGGTGGCCCTGGCCCGACGGGCACTGCACACCCGCAAGGTGGCCGTCTACTTCGCGGTGCTGGTGGCCCTGCGGCTGGCCACGGTGCGGATGGACGGCGTGCCCGCCGGCGAGGGCATGGTCTCCACGGTCACCCTGGTGGGGCTGGCGCTGCTGGCCCTCGCGCTGCTGCACGGACTCGCGTGGCTCAGCGCACGGGCGGCGATCTACACGATCACGAACCGACGCGTGGTGATCCGACACGGCGTCGCCCTCAACATGGCCGTCAACCTGCCCTTCGAGGCGATCCAGTCGGCGAGCCTCCGCAGCTACCCCGACGGCACGGCCGACGTCCCCCTCCACGTCGAGGACGCGAAGCACCTCGGCTACCTGCTGATGTGGCCCCACGCGCGCCCGTGGCGGTTCGGGCGGGC
>JANQSB010000627.1 GCA_028284295.1 Myxococcota bacterium
GGGCCAGCGGAAGGTGCCCTGGCCATCGCGCCGTCCGGCGACGAAGTGGCCCGAGTAGCTCTCCCCCGACGGCCAACGGACCGTTCCGACGCCGGCGCGGCAGTCGCCTTCCGCGCAGCGGCCCTGCATGGCGAGCCGCGGTGGAAGCGCAGCGAACTCGACGAAGCAACGACCGGGGTCGTTGCCCTCGCCACGCTGGAGCCACTCGTTCGCGTCGCAGGGCGGCGGCCGTCCACCGGGCGGTGCCGCCGGCTCGGCGGCGGTCTGGGCGGCACCGCCGTCGGAGCACGCGAGACAGACCACCTCGGCGCGGTCCAGCGCCTCGAAGCGTTCGCAGTCTCCCTGCTCGTCGCAACGACGCTTGAACGATCGGGCGATGCGCAGCCGCTCGGCCTCTCCCGCGTCGCGCGACTCGAGGTAGCCGAAGCTGCCGCCGCGGCAGATGCCGGAAGGCTCCCGGAAGCCCCACACGGGGCGACCGTCGTTGCAGGCGGCGACGGACGCGGGCTCGCGACACACCGCCTCGCAGCCGTCGGCCGAGGACGGCCCGGGCGCGGCGGCGGCGAGCAGCCACAGCCCGACTCCCAGCAGCCCGCCCGGGCGCCGTGGAGAGCGACGACTAGCAGCAGCCACTGGACACCCGGGTGCGGTGGTCGTGCCAGTGCGGGCGGTCCCGGTAGCAGCCGCGGCTTGCCGCTTCGCGAAGGGTGGCGCCGACGTCGATGACCCGTGGCCCCGTCCGTTCGACGCGTAGCCGCGCCCTCTGCCCGCGCTCGAGAGCCCGCTCGCGGTCTCCGTCGAAGGCCAGCAGACCGGGGCCCTCGACGACCACCTCTTCGTCCAGCTCGAGGATCCGCGAGCCCCGGATTCCGAGCTGCGCGTACAGACCCGGCGAGATCGGGACGAGCAGCGGGGGCGCGTCGGGATCACACACCACCTCCACGCCGGCGTCGTCCGAGGCCGTGACGGGGTGAAGCAATCCGGCGATCGGCGAGACGCCGACCGCGCAGGGCTCGGCTCGGGATACGACGACGCGGCGGATGGAGCGGGGCTCGTAGGGCATCCGGTTGCCCAGGCTGTCGTCGACCAGGTGGACGGCGTCGATCAGGGCCAGGTCGTCCGGCTCGCCGTCGATCTCGACCCGCACCACCTTGGCGCGTTCGGAGACGACAGGCAGCGGCACGCCGCCCGAAGCCACCAGGCCGGCGGCGGCACCGGCCAGGGTCGCCTCCACCATGGTCGGGAAGACGTTGTTGGTTCCCGTGGAGATCGGAACGAGGGGTGCGTCGGCCCACACCTTGGCGATGGTGCGATTCGTTCCATCGCCACCGAGAACCACCACGGCCGCGCAGCCCCGCGCCCGCATCTCGCTCGCGATCCGGGGCGTGTCTCCGGGATCGCAGCGGGTCGACAGGTCCAGCAGCTCGACGTCGATCTCGATGCCAAGGGCCTCGACGGCGGCGTCGGCGATGCGGAAGGGATCCTTGACGAGCACCGCCTTGCCGGCTCCGCCTGCCGCCGCGCCGACCAGGATCCGCTGGACCTGATTGCGCTTGTCCTCGGGTGTCGAGGTCCCGGCGCGGGCTGCCAGGCGCCGGACGTCGCGCCCCGAGAGGGGGTTGACGAGGATCCCGACCGGTCCGCTGGCGGGAGTCGCTTCACCCATGGCCGCGAGCGTAGCAGCGAGCGGAACCCACTCCGTGCTGATATCACTCCGTGCGGGCGGGCCCGGCCCGCAGCCGGGTGAAGACGGATCGAGAGCGACGGTGTCGGGGGGAGCCATGTCGCGCGACCAGCGTGCAGGCGAAGGGCAGGGGGGCCACGGCTGGTGGCCCTACGTGCTCCCCTACGCGGGCTTCCTGGCGGCGGTCGAGACCTTCAACCGCGTGCTCCCGGAAGCACTGGCACCCCTGGGCCTGATCCTCAAGCCCGCGGTACCGGCCGGGCTGCTGCTGTACTTCGCGTGGAACGGCGCGTACCCCGAGCTGCGCCGTCCCCGGCTCGACCCGGCCGGGCGGATCCTGGACATCCTCGCCGGGCTGCTGCTGGCGGGCCTCTGGATGGCCCCCTTCATCTGGCTGCCCGCCCTGCGCCCCGAAGGTCCGGGCTTCGACCCCGAGCAGCTGGGCGAGTCGCTCGTTCCCCTGACCCTGGGACTGCGACTCTTCGGCTACGCGCTCGTGACGCCCCTCTTCGAGGAGATCTTCATCCGCAGCTTCGTCATGCGCTACAGCGAGGTCTACGCGCAGCGTGGAGACTTCCGGCAGGTTCCGCTGGCCCGGTACAGCCTGCGCAGCTTCGTGACCACGATCGTCGTGTTCACCATCGGCCACGTCCCCTGGGAGTGGTGGGTGGCCGTGCCGTGGGTGGCGCTGAGCAATCTCTGGTTCTACTACCGGCGCGATCTCTGGGCCCTCGTCCTGCTGCACGCGACGACGAATGCGGCCCTGGTCGCGGCGGCGGTGCTGCTGTCCGGCGTCTTCGAGGACGCGGATGGCACGGGCATCTCGCTCTGGTTCTTCGTCTGAGCTGCCCAGCCGGCCGCTCAGGCCGCTCCCCGGTGGGCCTGTCGGATGCGCTGGGTGAGGTCGGTGATCTCCACCAGGGCCTCCTCGCTGGCCTCCGCCTTGCCGTCTCGGGCCGCTTCCGACGCGTGCCGGGCCGCGGAGGCCAGCAGCGGGTAGCCGAGGCGCTGGGCTTCGCCGGCGAGCTCGGAGCACAGCTCGCCCAGACGCGTGAAGTCCGCCAGGGAGTGGAGATCCTGGAGACCGTCGATCCGCTCGGCGAGCCCGACCACGAAATCGTTGATCGGCTCCTGCAGCTCCGGGTCTTCCTCGTGGACGGAATAGATGGGCTTGCGCCGCTCGGTCATGCCCTCGTATCGGTGACAGCTCGCGGCGGCTGAAGACCCGCCTCCGGCGCCCCGGTCAGCGCAAGGTCGTCAGGTACAGCGGGAACGAGAGCTTCGTGCCGTCTCGCGCCGAGATCTCGAGCACCAGCTTGCGCGGGCTGTCGAAGTCGGCGAGGAGACGCTCGCTGTCAGTCCCCCGCCCGACCTCGCGCAGGGCCAGCTTTCCCCCGCGGAAGTCCACTCCCCGGGGAGGGACAGGCGGCTGCTGGACGCGACCGATGCGCAACCCACCGGCAACGATCTCGTACTCGAAGCCCTTCTTGCGCCGGAGCTGATCCCGCAGCTCGCGCTGTGCGTGCTCGGAACGCCACACGCCCGGCAGTCGGAACTGCAGGGCGCCGGTGATGTTGGGCGTGTCGCCGGACAGCTCGACGAAGCAGCGACTGGCGTCGTCGACCTCCAGGTCCACGAATACGATCTTCGCCACGGGCGGCCGGACGTGACCGGGGCCCGGGCCGATCCGGATGCGCCGCCGCCCCCGCACGGGCTTGCCTTCGAACTCGCAGATCACCGGCGTCGCGAAGTGGCCGCGCGACCATTCGAGCGCCATGTCGGCCAGGGTGGGTCCGCTC
>JANQSB010000628.1 GCA_028284295.1 Myxococcota bacterium
CGGCCAGCGCGCGCTGGCCGACCTGGTGCCGGGCGGGCTCATCATCCTGCTCTTCGCCCTGCCGCACTACGGAGCCACCCTGATCCGGGTGTACGAGGACCCGGCAGATCGAGCCCGCTACCGCCTGTTCTCGCTGTGGCTGACCGGCGTCGTCGCGGTTTCGTTCGTGGCCGCCCTCTCGAGCCCCTTGCTCGGCTCCCTGCTGCTCACCGTCTATCTCACCTGGAGCCCGTGGCACTACACGGGCCAGAACTACGGGATCGCGCTGATGCTGGCCGGCCGGCGCGGCATCGTTCCGTCTCCAGGCGTCAAGCGCCTGATCCACTCGTCCTTCGTGCTGTCCTTCCTCCTGACCCTGTTCGCCATCCACAGCGGTCAGCCCGAGGGAAGCTACGCGCCGGTCTCCTACGAGGGGACCGTCTTCCGCCTGATGCCGATCGGGTTCCCGCGCAGCTGGGTGGGGGTCGCGATCGCTCTCGTGGGCAGTCTGTACGGGGCCACCATCTGCGGCGCCGTGGTGGGTCTGGTGCGACCGGCGGGCCTCCGAGCCGCGGCGCCAGCGCTCGTGCTGCTCGCCACCCAGGCGCTCTGGTTCGCGGTGCCCGTTCCGCTGCGGCACTGGCAGGTCGCAGGACCCGGCGGCCTTCTGGGTGAGATCTACACCGCCTACGGCTTCCTGTGGATCGCCGGCTTCCACGCCATCCAATACCTGTGGATCACCACCTACTTCGCCACGAGAACGGCCGGCCCGAGTACCGGGTCGCCCTGGCGGGCGCGGGCGACCTTCCTCGGCAAGTCGGCCCTGTTCGGATACGCGGTCTGGACGCTGCCGGCCCTGCTCTTCGCGCCGGGGCTGCTCGGAGACCTGCCCCACGAGTCCGGACTCGCGGTGATGGTCGCCGCCATGGTGAACATCCACCACTTCATCCTCGACGGCGCGGTCTGGAAGCTGCGAGACGGACGGGTGGCCCAGATCCTGCTCCGCTCCGGAGCGCCCGCGGCACCCGACTTCGGGGCCGCCCGGCCGACGATCCGGGGACCCTGGATCCGCCGGACCGCGATGGCGGCCGGCGCGATCTGCGTCGCGTACGGCTTCTTCATGTTCGCCGTCGACGATCTGGGCTTCGCCCGCGCCATGTCCCGCGGGGATCTCGTCGCCGCCGACGAGGCGCTCGAGCGCCTGCGCTGGCTCGGCCGCGACGGTCCCGGGCGTCGGATCGAGCTCGGCCGAAGGCGCGCCCGGGAGGGGGACCTCGAAGGGGCTCGCGCCGACTTCGAACGCGGACTGTCGCTCGCGCCCACGGCGCGCGGCTACCAGTCCCTGGGGCTGCTGCACGAACAGCAGGACGACTGGCAGCAGGCGGCGAACGCCTATGATCAGGCGCTGGCATTCTCGCCGAACGAAGCGCCGCTGCTGGCCCGGGCGGGCCGAGCCTGGTTGGAGAGCGGCGATCCCGCGCGGGCGCTCCCGCTGCTCGAGCGGGCCGCGGCGGCGAGGCCGAACGACGATCGCATCGGGTGGGACCTCGCGCGGGCTCGACGGGAAGCCGATGCAGAGGCGGTCCACGAACCACGGCACGGAGATCCCTGACCTTGCTTCGCAAGCTGCTCGACTCGTCCTGGCTCTACTTCGGCCTCGCGGGTCTCCTGCTGGCCGTCGCCGTCGCGTCGCAGATTCGTTTCGCTCCGCCGGGGCGGCCGTCGGGAGAGGTTGCCGACATCTCGAAGCTCGGGGAAGGCGAGCCCTGGAACGTCGTCTTCATCGTCATCGACATGCTGCGCGCCGACCGACTCAGCGCCTACGGGTACGAGCGCGGTACCAGCCCCACCCTGGCGGCGCTGGCGGACAGCGGAATCCGCTTCGAGGCCGTCGAGGCCCAGTCCAGCTGGACCAAGGCGTCGATGGCTTCGTTGTGGACGGGCATGTATCCCGAACGCACGGGCATCCAGCGCTTCTTCCACGCGATGCCCGAGCAGGCGGTCCTGCCCGCCGAGCTCTTCAAGGATCGCGGCTACCGGACGGCGGGAATCTGGCGCAACGGCTGGGTGGCCAACAACTTCGGCTTCGGTCAGGGGTTCGACCTCTACATCCGGCCGCGCGTGAACCGGCCGGAGCACGGCATCATCCGCAACACCCCCGGCGTGTCGGGTCTGCCGGGGACCGACATGGACGCGACGCTCTCCGCCATCGAGTTCCTCTCGGGCGCGCGCGACGACCCCTTCTTCCTCTACGTCCACTACATGGACGTGCACCAGTATCTCTATACCGACCTGTCTCCGGATTACGGAAGCAGCTTCTCGGACATCTACGACAGCTCGATCTTCTGGACCGACTACAACGTCGGACAGATCGTGCAGGCGCTGCGCGACCTGGAGATCGCCGACCGGACCTTGATCGTGGTCGTCTCCGACCACGGGGAGGCCTTCTTCGAGCACGGCCAGGAGGGGCACGCCCGCATGCTCTACCGGGAGGTGCTCGACACCCCGTGGATCATCGCACTCCCCTTCGAGCTCGACCCGGGCATCGTCGTGAGGCAGCGCGTCGCCAACGTCGACGTCTGGCCGACCCTGCTCGACATGCTCGACATGCCTCCGCTGCCCGGGGCGGAGGGACAGTCAGTGCTGCCGCTCGTCCTGGACGCGGCTGCAGGCAACGACGATGGCGAGTCGGACCGACCGATCTTCGCCCAGCTCGATCGCAGCTGGGGGCAGGTCGAGGCGGACTCCAATCCCACGCTCACCATGGTCAAAGGCCCGTACCGATTGATGCAGTGGCTCAAGAACCCGGCGCGTACCGAGCTCTTCGACCGCTCCGAGGATCCGAAGGAGCAGGTGAACATCGCCGTCCGCGAGCCCGAGCTCGTCGACGCCCTCAAGGCCGAGGTCGAGGCCTTCCTCGCCAAGCCCAAGAGCGAATGGGCGGAGGCACCGGAGATCGAGCTGGACGAGATGCGGATCAACCAGCTGCGCGCGCTCGGCTACGCGATCGAAGGACCCAATCGCAAGCGCAAGCGGGGAGACGACGCCGCGGAGGATGCGGCTCCGGAGGCCGGCGAGGCCCCCGCGCCCTGATCGGGTCGGGCTCCGCTAGCCCTGGAAGCTCGTCTCGAGCTTCGATCGCCGGCCGTGTCGTTCGATGGCCAGCTCGATCATGCGGTCGAGCAGCGCCGGATAGGGCAGCCCGGATGCGGCCCACAGGCGGGGGAACATCGAGCTCTCGGTGAAGCCCGGCAGGCTGTTCAGCTCGTTGACGTAGAGCTCGCCCGTGTCGCGCTCCAGGAAGAAGTCGACCCGGGCGATGCCTTCGGCTTCGAGTGCCTGGAAGGCGGCGGTCGCCATGCTGCGGATTCGCTTGCTGGTCTCTTCGGGGACGCGCGCCGGCACCACGAGCTCGGTGGCTTCGTCGAGGTACTTCGACTCGTAGTCGTAGAACTCGTGGCTGGGGACGATCTCGCCGGGCACCGAGGCCTCGGGGCAGTCGTTCCCGAGCACGGCGACCTCGATCTCTCGTGCGTCCACGGCCTTCTCGATGACGATCTTCGTGTCGTAGCGCGCGGCCACTGCGATCGCCTCGATCAGGGAGTCGAGGTCGTCCGCCTTCGAGATCCCCACGGAGGAGCCCGAGTTGGCGGGCTTCACGAAGACCGGCAGGCCCAGCGACTCGATGGCGGCCTGGGCGGCCGAGCGTCTTCCCTCCTCGACGTCGGCCCCGCGCAGCACCACGTCGGGAACCACCGGGATTCCCGCTCCCGCGAGCAGGCGTCGGGCGACGTCCTTGTCCATCTGGACCGCGGAAGAGAGCACGCCGGATCCGACGTAGGGAAGCTCGGCCAGCTCGAGCAGGCCCTGTAGCGAGCCGTCCTCGCCGCCTCGGCCGTGGATGATGGGGAAGACGACGTCGAGAGGGCCGGGAGCCGCCTCCGCGCCGCTCCGAGCGGGCACCAGGTTGGCGCCGGGCACCGCCGGCAGTCGCACCTCGGTCCCGGTCACGGCCTTCTCGGGGAGCAGCTCGGGCCCGGCACCGATGCGCCAGCGTCCCTCGGGATCGACCGCGATCAGGGTGACCTCGTACTTGTCGGGATCGAGGGCGTGGAAGATGGACGTCGCCGAGCTCAGCGACACCTGATGCTCGACCGAGCGCCCTCCGAACAGAAGCCCCACGCGAATCCTGGCCATCGGTCCCCCCTCCCCCGGCGCCCGACTATACCGTGTGGCACCAGGGGATCGTCTCGGGTTCCCCCGAGACGGGCTGAAGGGTACCCTCGTCGCCATGGCCACCCCCTCGTCCCCGTCCCGCTCCGAGCCCGCCCTGGCCGCCCCCCTGGCGGCCAAGCAGGATGCCCTCTACGAGCAGCTGCGAGCGACCGGCCGTCTGCTCGTGGCCTTCTCGGGGGGCGTCGATTCGAGCTACCTGGCCTGGGCGGCGAGGCAGGCGCTCGGGGAGCGGGCGCTGGCCGTCACGGCGGTCTCGCCCTCCTACCCGCAGAGCCACCGCCGGGTCGCCGAGCAGGTGGTCGCGGACTTCGGGATTCCGCATCGCTTCATCGAGACGCGCGAGATGGAGAGCCCGAGCTACCGGAAGAACGCACCCGACCGCTGCTACCACTGCAAGAGCGAGCTCTTCGAACGCCTCGACGGGCTGCTCCGCGAGCTCGACTTCGACGCCATCGCCTACGGGATCAACACCGACGACACGGGCGACTTCCGGCCCGGTCACCGGGCGGCCGACGAGCACCGGGTGCTCTCGCCCTTCCTCGAGGTCGACCTCTCGAAGGAGGAGATCCGCGCACTGTCGCGGGCCGCCGGGCTGCCGACGGCCGACCTCCCGGCCTCCGCGTGTCTCTCGTCGCGCCTTCCCTACGGCACCGAGGTCACGCCCGAGCGTCTTGCACAGGTCGAGCAAGGTGAGGAGCGCCTGCGCGAGCTCGGCTTCCGCCAGCATCGCGTGCGCCACCACGGCGATCTCGCGCGGGTCGAGATCGCTCCCGAAGAGATGGCGCGCGCCCTCGACCCCGAGATGGCGGCTGCGATCGTCCGGGCCATCAAGCCGCTCGGCTTCCGCTGGGTGTCCCTCGATCTCGAGGGCTACCGCATGGGGTCGCTCAACGAGGTGCTCTTCGTCGGAAGCGGCGGAGAACGCGACTAGCGTTCGTCGTGCAGGGGCCGAAGCGGATCGAGGTGCGCGGCGACCCGCGCGCGATGGGCAGGGCCCAGGGAGACGCCTGTGCGGAGGCCGTCGGACGCGCGATCTCCCGGGCGGGCCTGGCTCGTCGCGGTCGGCTGCCGTCGAGTCTCACCCCCTTCGCTTCGGGCGCCGTGCTGGGTGGCGGCGTGGGGCGCGAGATCGTCCGCCACTACCCGCACCTCTCCGAGCGTGTGCAGGGCCTGGCGCGTGGGGCCGGGCAGTCGGTCGACTCCGCCATGGAGCTCTTCATC
>JANQSB010000631.1 GCA_028284295.1 Myxococcota bacterium
ATCGTCGCCTCGGGACCGTCGCCGGCCCCCCAGGCGAGGAACTCCCCGTCCGGCGACCAGACGAGGGCGTCGGCGTCACGCTCCGGACGGGTCGCGATGGTCCGCAGGCCACCCCCGCGTCGGTCGCCCAGCAGCAGCTCGCTGCCCTCCGCGCCCTCCCGCACGAACGCGACCTCGTCGCGCGTCGGTGAGGGCTCGATCGCGTGCTCGCGCCGGTCCGGGCTGGAGGCGATGCACTCGGGGTTCTCGGCTTCCCCGCCTGCGGGCTCGGCGCCCATCCAGAACACGCAGACGTCGCCCTCTCCGGCGGAGTCGACGGCTTCCGACTTCGCACGCCGCCTGGACGGTCGGTAGGTCGCGCGCTCGAAGTAGAGGGCGTCACCCGAACGCGAGAAGCGGGCCCGCCGTTCGTCGTAGCCGGGATCCGCGATCTCGTCCCGCACGCCGCCGCCGAGCTCGAAGATCATCAGGTCGTAGCTGGCACGCGGTCGTCGCACCTCGACGACGATCGACTGGCCGTCCGGAGAGATCCGGGATTGCCCCAGGCCGTACCCTTGCGGCGGCGTCGCAACGACCTGCCCCTGACCACTCATGAGGTGCACGCGCTTGACGCCCGTCCGCTGCATCCGCGTCACGTCGCGGAAGCGATGGACCACGTGGCGTCCGTCGGGGTCGAGGGTGACGGACGCGTGCTCCTCCGAGGGGCGGTCGGAGAGGGAGGTCGACCGGCCCGTCCTCGGATCGAACATCGTCAGTCGGTAGCCGTCGAGGCCGGGGACCTGCCGGAGATAGATCAGCTGCTGGATGGACGGTGCCCACAAGGGGTCGTACTCGACCTCGGGGGTCTCCCGCAGCACCCGCGACTCTCCGTCCGAGAGCCGGATGCTCGCGAGGTCCGCGGTGTCCGGCGCAGCGGAATAGAGGTAGACGAGGGCAGCGGATGGACCCGTGGGCTGGGGCGCCGGCTCGCACGCGACCGCCAGCAACGGGGCCAGCAGCACGGCGACGAGCAGCGAGCGGAACCCACCTCGCGTGCGTCTGTCGCCACCCGACTCCGACATCGCTCCGACCGCTCGCTCCGCCATTCTCGTCGCGACGGAGTACACTGGCTGCCCCCCCGATGCAAGCGGCGCGCTGCGATCTTCGATTCGGGGGAACGGGTGGACCTGGAACAGATCTACTCGCGCGGGGTCGGGCTCGAGCTGGTCTTGGCTGCCTTCGCCTTCCCCGCGCTGTTCTGGATCACCGTCCCCTATGGCGGCCGTCACCGCTCGGATCGCTGGGGTCCCGACCTTCCGTCGTGGATCGCCTGGATCGTGCTCGAAGCACCGGCACCCATCTCCTTCGCAGTCTTCTACGTCCGGGGTCAGCACACCGGCGAGCCGGTGTCCCTGCTCCTGGCGGCCGCCTTCCTGATCCACTACGCGGATCGCGTCGGCCTGCAGCCGCTGCGACTCCGGAAGAGCCGGAAGCGGACGCCGCTGCTGTCGGCCGCGATCGCCGGCTGCGTGAACGTGCTCAACGGAGGCCTCCAGGGCCTGGCGGTCGGGCACGTCCACAGCTTCGGAAGCGGATGGCTGACGGACCCGCGCTTCCTGCTGGGCGCCACGCTCTTCGTGGTGGGCTTCGCGCTCAATCGTTGGTCGGACGCCGTCCTGCACGGCCTCCGGTCTCCGGGCGAGACCGGCTACAGGATTCCCACGGGCGGACTGTACGAACGCGTCTCCAGCCCCAACTACCTCGGTGAGATCGTTCAGTGGCTGGGATGGGCGATCGCCACCTGGTCGAGCGCGGGTCTGGCCTTCTTCGCCCTGACCGTCGCCAATCTGGCGCCGCGCGCACGTTCCAACCATCGCTGGTACCGCGAGACCTTCGGCGACTATCCCGCTAGTCGGCGCGCCCTGATCCCCTATGTCTGGTAGTGCGGTCTGGTAGTGCGGTCTGGTCGTGCGCTCTGGTCGTGCGCTCTGGTAGGCGGTCGGCTGGCCCGCCCCGCGGCACCGACCCCCTCGGACCCGAGCCGAAATCAGGTGTGAAATTCCCACGTTGCGACCGGCGTTCGTGCGCCAACGGGTGCTGGGACGCGCCGCAGATTCGTCCGTAAGTGGCTGCCTGGGCAGTTTTTTCCCCATCGCCGAGCGCCTTCCTGATAAGATGCGCTCGCACTTCTCGGACGCTCGCAATCCTCAGAAGGGACGATCGATGAACGCAAGAGTTCTGGCCCTGGCCGTCGTGATGGCGCTGGTGCCCGCCCTGGCCGTGCAGGCGCAGGACGACGACGAAGAGGAAGAGTACTACTACGAGAAGGAGACCTCCGGCTACATGGAGCTCTACGGAGCCGGTGGCTACTTCGTGATCAACGAGGACGACAAGGGCTCCGGCGGCCTCGGCGTGACCATCGGAGGTCACATCACCGAGCACATCGCGATGGACCTCACCTGGGAGTTCCAGAGCTCTTCGACCACGAACATCGGCACCTACGCGCTCAAGTACGTCTTCCTGACGGGCCGGGTCCAGCCCTACGTCAAGGCCGGTCTGGGAGCGATGCTCGGGCGACCGGACCACTCGTTCCTCTTCGTGGGCCGCTTCGACGCAGGCGTGACCTACTTCCTCGACGAGCAGCTCGCCGTGACGGGCGGCGCCGGGTACGCGGTCGCGAGGAGCGACAACAATCTCTTCCTCGGCAAGCTCGGACTGACCTACTACTTCGAGTAGCGCTCGTAGTCGTCCGGCGTGTCGATGTCCCGGGCGGCGGCCTCCAGCGGGAGCCTTCGTACGCGCTCTGCGTGTCGTTCGAGCAGGACGCGTGCGCCGCGATCACCCTCCAGTGCCTCGAGGGCATCGAGGTGGGCGCTTCCGAACAGCGCCGGCGCTCCGACGCCCCCCGCCCAGGCGCTGGCGACGATCGAGTCGGGCCGGCCGTCCCAGGCGGCGATCAGCGCGTCCACCGCGGCCGCATCGACCCCGGGCTGGTCGGCGAGGAGCACCAGGACCGCATCGGGCGTCCCCGCCGCCCGGGCCGCCGCGACGCCGGCCCGGATCGAGCTCGCGAGCCCCTCGGACCAGGCCGGATTCTCGACGATTCGCGCACTCGAGCCCGAGAGCGCCTCGGACACGCGCGCGGCCTCCGCGCCGACCACGGCGAGAACCTCGCTGCAGCGGGAGTGAGCC
Source organism: Myxococcota bacterium (assembly GCA_028284295.1). GTDB lineage: Bacteria > Myxococcota_A > UBA9160 > UBA9160 > UBA4427 > JAJDAN01. The sequence continues at coordinate 3,172 of JANQSB010000631.1, forward strand.
GCTGCTGCGACGGCACGCTCGACCAGGGTCTCGTCGCCCACCCGAAGCAGCTGCTTCGGCGAGCCCATGCGACGCGAGCCTCCGGCAGCCAGGACCAGTGCCGAGACGCCCACCTTCAGGCAGCGCGGGAGACGGCACTGTCGATGGCCCGCTCGAGACCCGACGCGATCTTCTCGATCTCGTCGTCCCCGATCACGAAGGGCGGGCCCAGCAGGACGACGTCCCGGGCGGGCTCGCAGCCACCGGGATAGAAGAAGACGCCCTCGGCCACACCGGCACTGGTCACGTGGGCCGAGATGCGGTCCTTCGCGGGGAAGGGCTCGAGGGTCCGGCGGTCCTTGACGATTTCGATCCCCAGCAGCAGGCCACGTCCGCGCACCTCGCCGACGTGCGGATGGTCGGCGAGTCGATCGAGCCGCGCGCGCAGCCGCGCCCCGGTCTCGGCGCAGCGCTGCACCAGCTTCTCCTCTTCGACGATCCGAAGGGCCGCATTGGCCGCCGCGCAGCTGGGGGGATGGCCCGAGTAGGTGAAGAACATCACCTCGTCTCCCGCCTCCACGATCGGCGCGACGACCTCCTCGCGGGCGAAGACGCCCCCGATGGGGACGTAGCCGCAGCCGAGTCCCTTGCCTCCCACCAGGACGTCCGGAACCACCTGCCAGTGGTTCACCGCCATGGGCACCCCGGTCCGGCCGAAGCCCGTCATCACCTCGTCGGCGATCACCAGGATTCCGTGGCGGCGACAGATCTCGACGATCGTCGGCCAGTACTCGTCCGGCGGCACCAGCGCCCCGGCCGTCGAGCCGCCGATCGGCTCGGCGACGAACGCCGCGATCGTGTCCGCTCCTTCGCGCTCGATCAGCTCCTCGAGCGCGGACGCGCAGGCGACCTCGCATTCCGGGTAGCTGCGATCGAAGGGACAGCGCAGGCAGTAGCAGGCCGGCGCTTTCGGCAGGTCCGGGAGCCAGGGCTCCAGGCCCTGCCGCCGCCGCTCGTGCCCACCCACCGCGAGGGTCGCGAGGGTGACGCCGTGATAGGAGAGATCCCGCCCGATGACCTTCCAGCGACCCGTGCGCCCGGCCGAGACGTGGTGCTGGCGTGCGAGCCGGATGGCGGCATCGACCGACTCGGAGCCGCCCGAGGTGAACACCATGCGGTTCAGCTCCGGCGGGAGCCAGGCCCGCCGCAACCGCTCCACGAGCTCGACTCGCTCCTCGGTCGCGAAGGGAGGAAGCGCGTAGCTGGTGCGCGCCGACGCACGCGCGAACGCCTCGCCGGGCTCGGGCCGACCGTGGCCGAGGTTGGCGATGATGGCTCCCGCGCTGGCGTCGAGAATCGCCCGCTCGCCCGAGGGTGCTTCGGGATCCGGCGTGTAGAAGTAGGCCCCTTCGGCCCGGCTGACCCGGAGGGGAAGCGAGCCGCGGGGGGCGGCGAAGGGATACTGACGAGCGCGATCGGGCTCCATCCGGGGATCTTCCGCCTCCGGCAAGGGGTCCGTCAAGCTCGCCGCCAGAGAAGCCGATTCGGGCTGCATGGCTGCGGAGCTCGCTCCCGTACCGACCCTCGATTCAGGCCAGCGGGCCGTGGGCGACCGCCTGCCGTGGCCGGCGGTCGTGGGTCGCGCCCTGCCCTTCACCGCCGGCGCCGTCGCGTTCGCGGTGTACCTGGCGAGCCTGGCGCCCACCATCGGCTACCTCGACAGCCCCGAGCTCTCGGCCGCCGCGATCACCCTGGGCGTGCCCCACCCGACCGGCTATCCGCTCTTCATCGCGCTGGGACACACCTGGACCCTCGTCTCCGGCGCCGTGCTCGACGCCGACCCCGCCTGGCGACTGAACCTGCTGAACGCGCTCTTCGCGTCCCTGGCCATCGGCTTCGTGGCGGCCAGCGGCCGACGCCTCTCCGGACGCGCTTCCGGCGGCTGGCTGGCGGCGGGCTGCCTCGCGTACTCGGCGACCTTCTGGTCCCAGGCCACCCTGGTCGAGGTCTACGCGCTCCACCTCGCGTTCGCGGCCGCGCTCGTCCATACCTGGCTGCGCTTCGACGAGTGTGCGGCCGCGGGTGGCGACCCGCGCCGCTTCGTGCGAACGCTGGCCGTCCTGACCGGCTTCTCCCTGACCAACCACATGATGACGGTGCTGGTGCTTCCGGTGCTGGCCGTGTCGCTGCTGCGCTACCGCCAGAGCTTCTGGAGTCTGCGCGAGATCGCCTCGCTCGGCGTGCTCGGGCTGGCACCGCTGGGGCTCTACGCCGGCCTCGCTGCGCTCGCCGCCAGCGACCCGATCGTCAACTGGGGCAATCCCGAGCGCATCGAGGGCCTGTGGTTCCACGTCTCCGGGGGGCAGTACCGACACAATCTCGGCCAGGCGGAGGGCGGGCTGCTCGCCGCCCTGCTCGGGTGGCCCGCACACGCCGGACGCGAGCTGTCGTGGTGGCTGCTCGCGCTCGCACCGATCGGCGCCTGGCGCGTCGGGGGCCTGCGCGCGCTGGCCCTGGCCCTGGGCTTCGTCGTGGCGCTGGTCTTCGGGCTGACCTGGGGAGTCGTCGACCGCGAGCCCTTCCTCCTCAACGCGCATCTCATCGTGGCCCTCTGGATCGGCGTCGGTGCGGTCTTCGTCCGCGACGGGGTGGAGGCACGCGCCGGGCGCCTCCCCGGTGCCGGCGTCGAGGTCGCCCTGTGGCTGGCGCCGATCGTCGCGGCCACCGTGGGCTTCGCAGCGTCGGATCGCCACCGCGACTACGAGGCCCACGACCATGCCGTCGCGGCGCTGGCGGCGCTGCCCGAGAACGCCGTGCTCATCACCCAGGGCCCGAAGGGCTACGCGCCCGTCTACGCCCAGATCGTCGAGGGCCTGCGCACGGACGTGGCCGTGGTCGACATGTACCTGAACGTCCGCAACAGCTACGGACCGGAGCTCGATCGGCTGCGCTCGAGCCGCCTGCCGCAGGGGCTCACCCGCGAGCTGGCCGTCACGGAGACCGTCGCGGCGCTCGACGGCGGGTCCCGGAGTCTGTGGCTGATGCCACGGGTGCCCGACAATCCCTGGCATCGCCTCGGGCTGACCCGGCTCCAGGGCGGCCTGGTGGATGCACTGGTCGAGAGCCCGCCCGCACTTCACGCGGCGGCTCCGGACCGCGCCCCGCTCGCCGACTTCCAGGGCGGGCCGCAGCTGCTGGGGGTCTCGACCCGGAGCCACGCGGTCGAGTCGGGAACCGCCGTCGTGGTGGACTACACCTGGCGGGTCCGCGACGTCCAGGCGCTCGGGGAGGCACCGATCGTCACGACGGTGCTGGCGGACTCGTCCGGGGCCTCGCCCGCCGGGCGCGATGGCATGCCCCTGCTCGAGCAGCGACGCCCGTTCGCCTACGGGAGATCGCCGTCCTCGCTGGAGCCGGACCAGGTGGTGCACGAGTCCGTCGCGCTGCTGGTTCCGCGAGCCGTCGAGCCGGGCGCGTGGTGGCTGTGGGTCTCGGTGCGCGACGGCGAGGACTGGATGGAGCTTCCCGACGGTCGCCTGTTCGCCCGCGGCGCGGCCCTCGAAGTGACACCCCGAACGACGCCCCTCTGGACCCTGCCCGCGCGCCAGGGAAGGTCTGCACGAAGTGCAGACCCCGCAGCAAGCGAAAGCGAAGCGTTCGTCCGCTAGCTCCCGGCGCCGGGTCGGCCGCTCAGGCGAGCGGTGCGACCGCTTCGCCCCGCTTCCTCGCGAGGTGCCGGTCGCGCAGGATCTCGGCCGCGGCGACCAGGGTCTCGCGCCGCGGCGCGCCGCCGCGCTCGCTGGCGAGCTGCTCGATCTCCTCGAGCTCGTCCTCGGTGAAGCCCGCCTCCAGGCGCTCTTCGCGGGCGATCTTCCGCCCGCCGAACGAGAAGGAGCGCTCGGTCTCGCGCTGGTACTCGCGGGCACGCGCGGCACGTTCGGGATCGTCCCGGGTGAACTCCCGCGACCAGTCGCTCCCGAAGCGAACGTGGGTCAGCTCGTCGGCCAGCACGAAGTCGACGGCCTGGGCCAGCAGCTCGTCGTCGGCGCGCTTGCCCTGGTCGATCAGCGACCGGAAGACGTCGCAGGCAAGGCCTTCGAGGCAGCGGTTCACGCCGGTCACGCGAAGCACCGGGTCGTCGTGGCAGGAGGTCTCGAAGAGGAAGGTGTTCTCCGGATAGGCGCCGACCTCGCTCCCCACGTGGTCCATCAGCTTCTCGAACACCTGTACGTGGCGCGCCTCGTCCCAGCACTGCCGCGCCATGTTCATCTTGAACTCCCAGGGCAGCTCCGGGAAGTCCCACAGGGTCCGACCCGCGGCTTCGAGGGCCTGCAGCTCGCCCACGTAGATGCCGTGGAGCTGGATCTTCATCTGGAGCTCCGAGCGGTCGCCCTCCCCCTGCCGCCCGCCGGATGCGGTGAGGAACTGGAAGGCCGGGCCGAGCTCGTCGTAGACCGCCTCCAGCTCCGTCCCCTCCACGCGGCGACGCATCTTCGGGGCGATCAGCTCGAACACCTTCACGATCTCGTCGACGTCGTCGGGCAGGGACTGCAGCAGCTGATTGCGCGGATTCACGCGCTTGAAGCGGCTGTCTCGCGCGAGCTCCGTGTGGGGAATGAAGCGCTTCACCGTCGACCTCCGAGCCGTCGAAGCCCGTCCGCGCGGGTCTTCGCGGGCTCAGTATAGGGGGCTTCTCGGATGCCCCCAGAGGCCGCGAAGCGGCCGACTCCGGCCGATTTGACGGATCATCAGATTTCGGACTACCGTCTCGACGCCCTGGAGGAATGCAGCATGTCGAAAGTCGTGGATCCCGAGAAGCGGGAGATCAACTTCGTCGAGGCTTCCGCCTCCGCGTGCCCGCAGGCCGCCTACCGGGAGATCCTCTCGGGCTGCCCGGTCGGACGCTTCGCGCTGACCGGCGCTCCGGTCATCTCGCGCTACGAGGACGTGGTCTGGGCACTGCGCCACCCGGAGATCTTCTCCTCGGCGATGGACCTCCAGATCGCGCTCGGGACCGAGCGGCCGATGATCCCCCAGCAGATCGACCCGCCGGAGCAGACCAAGTACCGCAAGCTGCTCGACCCGCGCTTCTCGAAGAAGCGCATGATGGAGCTCGAGCCAGCGGTCCGTGCCGACGCCAACGGCCTGATCGATCGCTTCTTCGACAAGGGCGAGTGCGAGTTCGACCGCGACTTCGCGATTCCCCTGCCCTGCAACGCCTTCCTGCACCTGATGGGCCTGCCGCCCGAAGAGCTCGACACCTTCCTTCGGATGAAGGACGGCATCATCCGCCCGCACCTCACCCACGAGGACATGGAGGCCGCCCAGCAGTACCGGATCCAGACCGGCAAGGAGATCTACGCCTACTTCCGCGACATGATCGTCCTGCGCCGCAAGGAGCCGAAGGACGACCTGATGACCTACCTGGTCACCTGCGAGCTCCAGGGCCGGAAGCTGAGCGAGAACGAGATCGTCGACATCTGCTTCCTCTTCATCCTGGCCGGGCTCGACACCGTGACCGCCACCCTGGGGTGCAACGTCGCCTACCTGGCCGCGAACCCCGAGCAGCGCCGCAAGCTGGTGGCCGACCGCGGTCAGATCGAGGGCGCCGTGGAGGAGCTGCTGCGCTGGGAGACGCCGGTCACCGCCGTCCCGAGACTGCTGAAGCAGGACGTGACCCTGAACGGACTCGAGATGAAGGAGGGGGAGCTCGTCACCCTCCTTCTCGGTGCCTCGAACGTCGACGACGAGGAGTTCGAGAGCGCCGAGGACGTCGACTTCGCACGCGAGCGCAATCGCCACCTCGCCTTCGGCGGCGGCGCCCATCGCTGCCTGGGATCACACCTGGCCCGCATGGAGCTCCGGGTGGCGATGGAGGTCTGGCACGAGCGCATCCCGGACTACGAGGTCAAGCCCGGCGAGACGCCGGTCTACAGCCCCGGCATCCGCGAGGTGCAGTACCTGCCGCTCGTCTGGCCGACCGGCAGCTGAGGCCCGGAAGGTGCGCGTACGCGTCGACTCCGCGGCCTGCGTCGGCCACGGGCGCTGCTACGAGATCGCTCCCGAGATCTTCGAGGACGACGAGCGCGGTCACTGCGTGATCACCCGCGAGAAGGTCCCGCCCGCACACCAGGACGCCGCCCGCCGAGCCGAGGCCAACTGCCCGGAGCAGGCGATCCAGCTCCTGACCGGGGACGACTGAGCGAAGCGGAGGGACGAGCGGCGTCAGCCCCCGCGACCCCGCTCGCGGTCGTCGAGATCATCGAGCTCTTCGAGCGAGACCTTGCGGCCCCGGCGAAGCGATGCGAAGCCGTGCAGTCGGCCGGCACCGGCATCCGTCTCGATCCGACACAGAGAGCAGAGGACCTTCGCGTCCCCGACCGCATCGACGGCCAGCTCGCGGCCTTCGAAGACCACACCGGCCAGGTCGACCTCGGCGCCGTAGAGCTGCATGGGCACCTCGCCACGCAGCACGCCTCCCGCGAGCTTCAGGCGGCTCTTGCGCAGGGACACGGCCACCGCTCCGCCGAGGACGACGACGTCGTGACCGACGATCGTGGAGCCGTTGGCGACGAGGCTACCGACGCGCACCCCCTCGAGCACGACGTCTCGGCAGCGTTCGATCTCGATCTTGCGATACGCACCGCGAAACACCATCCGCCCACCCTGGTTGTTGCAGCTGCCATCGCGGTCCGCAGGGATCCGACGCGGTGCCAGCGCCTCGCCGAGGGTGTCGTCGCCGTCGAGCCAGCGGACGACGCGGTCGGCGAAGGCTTCCGGGGCATCCACCATGGGGGTGTGCGCAGCCTCGGAGATCCACTCGAGACGCGCGCCCCGGATCCGGTAGGCGAGCGCCCAGGCACCGCGGGTCGACACGATCTCGTCGCGCCCGCCCCAGACCACCAGGGTCGGAGCCCGGATCGCATCCAGGGCCGGCCCCGAGTCGTGAACCATCAGGGCCGTCGCGGCACTGCGCGCGGCCTCGGTGGTCATGCCCATGGCGACCTGGTGGACGAGCTTGTCGGGCACCCGCCCCATCATGTCCCAGGCGGTGTTGCGGATCGGGTTCAGCAGGCGGGAGAAGGGTCCGAAGCGACTCTGCCCGCGCTCGATCTGCTCCATGCTGAGCGCGTGGCCGTGCAGCAGGGCCGCGCCGTCGGCCAGCACCAGGCGGCCCACGCGCTCGGGATGACGCGCCGCCACCTCGAGCGCCACCGAGACCCCCATCGAGTGGGCCACGACGTCGAAGTCGCCCTCGACGCGC
>JANQSB010000633.1 GCA_028284295.1 Myxococcota bacterium
CAGCACGATGGCACCGAGGCGCCACAGGGCATGCACCCGGCATGCGAAGTCCGCGCTACCGAGCAGCGTCGCCACGACGTCGCCGCTGCGGACCCCCGCCTCGGCGAGACCCGCGGCAAAGCCCCCCGCTTCGGCGTGGAGCGCACGCCAGCTCAGCTCCCGATCGGGCAGGCTCAGGGCCACCCGGTCGCGCGCGTCGATCGCCCGCTCCCGGAGCCAGGCGGCGGGACCGCCCGTCGGCGCGCCCTTCACGATCCGTTCCCGAGCGCGAGATCCGGTCCGAAGCCCGCAGAGCGATCCGGCTCGACCCCGAGACCGGGACCTTCGGGCAGGGCGATTCGTCCTCGATCCGGCGCGGGCAACGCGCGCACGGGTCGCTCCAGTCGATCCGCCGTGGCGAGCCCGCAGGCGGGCAGGACCCCGGGAAGCGAGGCCGCCAGGTGAAGACCGGCCGCCAGGCCGACGGGGCCGTCGATGCTCGAGCTGAGGACGCACCCGATTCCCGCGCGGCGGGCGCGCACGACGAGCTGGCGCGTGGCCGCGAAGCCGCCGATCGCCGGAGGCTTCACGACCAGCACGCTGGCGGCAGGCGAGCGCAGGAGCTCTTCGACGAGATCCGGATCGGCGAGCGGCTCGTCGACGGCCAGGGGAACCGGCGACGCCGCACCCAGCTCCCGCAGCTGCTCGATCGCCGAGAGGTCGCGGACCTCGATGGGATCCTCGACGTACTCGATGTCGAAGCGCGCCAGGTCGGCGAGCAGCTCCTTGGCTGCGGCCGGACACCAGGCACCGTTGGCATCCAGCCGAAGGCGTGCCTCGTCGCCGACTGCCCGGCGCAGGGCCTCGACCCGCCCCAGGTCCACCCCCGGATCGACACCCGGCGCACCCACCTTCAGCTTGTAGCTCGTGTACCCCTGCTCCCGGGCCTCGGCCGCGGCGACGGCAACCGTGTCCGCACTGCCGCCCGCGATCAGTGCGTTGACGGGTATGCGGGTGCGCGGCGCCCGCCCGCCTGCGAGCCAGTCCGAGAGTCGCCGGCCCTGCCGACGCGCCGACAGGTCCGCGACCGCGCACTCGAGCGCGGAGGCCGCGATCGGGTTCTCCCGTGCGGCCGGCGGCGATGCCGCGAGCGTCGTCCGCTCCGTCTCGAGCGTCTCGAGCTTCTGGCCCTTCAGCGCCGGGAGCCAGGCGGCCAGCGTCTCGCGGCACGATGCGGCGTCTTCGGCGGAGACGATCCGCGTCGCCAGCGGCGCCGCCTCGCCCCAGCCCCAGAGCCCGTCCTCGTCGCGGAGCCCGACCCAGACTCCTTCGCGCTCGACGATCCGACCCGCCCCGGTCTCGAGCGGGGCGCGCAGCGGAAGGCGGAACGGCTGCAGCCTGGCCGCGACGATCAGGGCCACGACCAGCCGGCCGCCAGGAGCAGCGAGAAGAAGAGGCCGAGACGGGCCGTACCGGCGAGCGCTCCGTTGAGGGGCGGCCCCGAGGTCTCCGTCGCGACGACGCGCTCCAGGCGGAGTGCGAGGGGAAGGAGCACCCCCGGCAGCAGCACCGCCGCAGGCGCGAGGCCTGCCAGCCAGGCCGCCGGCAGCAGCGCGAAGGGGGCGAAGACGAGGAGCCGGTACTCGGCGATCGCGCCGCGGCGTCCGAGCCGAACGGCCAGGGTGCGCTTGCCGACCGCGGCGTCGCTCTCGATGTCCCGGATGTTGTTGACGACGAGGATGGCGGTCGCCAGGGCACCGACGGGCAGCGATGCCTGGAGCGCGGGAAGCGAGAACGCCCCCAGCTGCACCCAGGCCGTCCCCACCACGGCCACCGGTCCGAAGAAGAGGAAGACCGCCGGGTCGCCCAGACCGCGATATCCGAACGGCCAGGGCCCGCCCGTGTATCCGATCGCCGCGGCGACGGCGAGCACCCCCGCACAGGCGATGGGCCAGCCACCGACCCAGACGAGGTAGGCGCCCACCATCGCCGCGCTGGCGAACACCGCGAGCATCCCGAGGCGCATCTGTCCCGCCGAGAGCAGCCCCAGCTGGGAGGCCCGCGGCGGGCCGATGCGGTCCTCCCCGTCGGCGCCCCGCTCGAAGTCGAACAGGTCGTTCGCGAAGTTGCTGCCCACCTGAAGCAGCAGCGCCCCCGCGAGCGCGGC
>JANQSB010000652.1 GCA_028284295.1 Myxococcota bacterium
TCGCGTCCGACCAGGATCGGAACGCCCGCGGCATGGGCGGCCAGCACCAGCGGCTCGTCGCTCACCCCCGAGACGTCCCCGTGCACGTGTCGGCCGTCCGTCAGCACGTGCACCCGGTCCCGGGCGAGACGCCCGTAGCCGCGGGTGGCGAGGACGACGCGATGTCCCCGCTCGCGCAGCCGCGCGGCCATCCAGGCGGCGACCGGTGTCTTGCCCGTCCCGCCGACCATCGGGCTGCCGACCGACACCACCCGGCACGGAAGCCGGCTCGGCAGCAGCCAGCCGCCCGACGCGGCTCGCCGATGCAGCCGCGCGCCGAGCGCATACCCCCACGATGCGACAGCCAGGGGCGAGACGACGAGCCGCCCGACCACGCCCAGTCGCTGGCGCTCGTCAGCGGGGCTGCGGGCCTCGATCCACGGGAGTGCCACCGCTCAGCCGCCCGCGAGGACCCGTTCGATCAGCTGGGCGGTCCGCTGGGCGGTCCCGCGGTGGGCGACCAGCGCCTCCTGACCCTGAAGCACGCGCTTGCGGCGCGCGTCCGCATCGCCCAGGGCTTCGACCACCGCCTCCCCCAGCTGCGCGGCGTCTTCGACCCGACGACCCGCACCGCTGGCCAACGCCAGCTCGGCATGGACCCGGACGTTGTGGACGTGAGGCCCGAACACCACCGGGCAGCCGGAGAAGATCGGCTCGATCAGGTTGTGGCCTCCGACCGGCGCCAGACTGCCGCCCACGAAGGCCACCGCCGCCGCCGCGTAGACCGAGGAGAGCTCGCCCAGGGTATCGAGCAGCAGCACCTCGCCACTGGCGAGCGGAACGCCCTCCAGGCGGCTGCGACGCCGCACCCGGCGACCGCGCGCCGAGAGCTCGCGTTCGAGCTGGTCGGCGCGCTGCAGATGCCGCGGCGCGACGACCAGTGCAGCCGGCAGGCCGGCCCGCTCGCAGGCCACCAGCGACTGGTGTGCGGGCTCTTCCTCCCCGGGATGGGTGCTGCCGGCAACGATCACCGGGACCTCGGAGAGCGCGCGCACGAGATCGATGGCGAGCGTCGCGACGCCTTCCGGCGGCTCCAGCTTGAGGTCGCCGGTGACCTCCACGCGCGACTCCGGTACACCGAGGGCCACGAAGCGCTCGGCGTCGAGCTCGGTCCGCGCCCCGACCGCATCGATCCGGCGCAGGGTCGGACGCAGCAGGCGTCGCACCCGGCGGTAGCGCGGGAAGGACCGGTCGGACAGCCGCCCGGACACGACGACCACGGGCGTGCCGCGACGCTTCGCGGCCGCGATCCACTGGGGCCACAGCTCCGTCTCGACCAGCGCCAGCAGCTCGGGTTCGACGCGCGACAACGCCGAGGAGACGCACCACGGGTGGTCGAGGGGCGCCAGCACCGAGGGCAGCTCGGGCATCGCCGACCGCAGCATCTGACGGCCCGTCGGCGTCGAGGCCGATGCGAAGACCGCGCGACCGGCGGCGCGCAGCGAGTCCACCAGCCGCAACGCCGCCAGCGCTTCCCCGACGCTCGAGCCGTGCACCCACACGCGCCCCTCGCCCGGGGCCCGCAGCAGACCCAGACGTTGCCGCAGACCGATTCGCAGCTCGCGACGCAGCGCGATCGCCCCCAGCAGCAGGGGCGCCGCCGTGACGGCCGACAACGCGGCCAGGCTATGCGCCAGCGGCCTCAAGCATCTCCTCCGCGATCCGACAGGCCTTCTCCGCCGCGCCTCCCGATCCCAACGCGCTGCGCACCCGCGCGAGAGAAGCGAGCTGCGCCTCCCGCTTGGGGCCCCGCACGAGTCCGAGCACCGCCTCGGCCAGGACCCCGGGGATGGCCTCCTGCTGGAGAAATTCGGGCACGATGGCCTCGCCGGCAATCAGGTTGGGCATGGTGAGCGAGGGGACCCGGATGGCCCGACGCAGCATCCAGGCCGTCAGCGGATGGGCCCGGCCGACGACCACCAGCGGCCGACCCAGCAGTGCGCACTCGACGGTGACCGTCCCCGGCTTCGCGAGCACCACGTCCGACGCGGCCATGGCCTCCCGCGCGCCGCCCGAGCAGATCCGGAGCGGCAGCCCGGCCGCCCGCTCCCGCTCGCAACGTGCTCGCAGGGCCGCGGCGCTCGCCTCGCCCAGGGACGGCGCCGGCGCCACCAGGAAGGCCGCGGACGGGGCCTCCCGGTGGATCCGACGCGCGGTCTCCAGCTGGACGTCGAGGTGCGCCGCGACCTCGTTGCGCCGACTCCCCGGCAGCAACGCGACCACGGGCGACGCCCCGCTCGCCACGCCGCAGCGAGACCTCGCCTCGGAGCGCACTTCGGGCCCGGCCTCGGGCACCTCGTCCACCAGCGGATGACCGACGAAGTCGGCACGCACCCCGGTTCCGGCGTAGACCTCGGGCTCGAATGGGAAGATCAGCGCCAGGCGGTCGACGCGAGCCGCGAGCTTGCGAATGCGCCCGCGCCGCCAGGCCCACACCTGGGGTGCGACGTAGTACAGCACGGGCACCCGCTGACGGCGCCGGATACGCCGTGCGAGGGGGAGGTTGAAGCCCGCGGAGTCGACCAGAACCACGAGATCGGGACGCTCGCGCTCGAGGGCCGAGGTGACCGCCCGCCAGGCCCGAACGACGCCCGCGAGCCCGCCGGCGATCTCGACCAGACCGCCGATGGCCAGGTCCCGCTGGTGGGCGACCAGCTCGACGCCGGCGGACCGCATGGCGTCCCCTCCCAGCCCCACCAGGTGGCTGTCCGGATGACGCTTCGCGAAGCAGCTGGCGAAGCCGGCCGCGTGCAGGTCACCCGACGCGTCGCCCGCCGACAGCAGCAGCCTCGGCACGGCTCACGGCTCGGCGATGGGTGGCATGGCCTCGACGACGCGCACGGCCGTCCGCAGGGCGTCGAGCCCCCCCACGCCGTCGACCTTCGGTCGTTCCCGGGTGCGAACGGCCTGGATGAAGTCGCGCAGCTGGGCGAGGAGCGCGTCCGAGCGGTCGACCTCGAGCTCCTCCATCACGATCTGGGGCGCCTCGCTGCCGGCCTGCTCCTTGCGGAAGACCGAGGCCGACTGCGACAGGAAGTCGATGGCCACGCAGCCGTCCCGCTGGAAGAAGCGCAGCTTGCGCTGGGGGGTGTTCGAGACGCGACTCGCCGTCAGGTTGGCCACGCATCCACTCGGGAAGGTGAGCCGGGCGTTCGCGATGTCGACGTTGGAGCTCAGCACCGGAATGCCCACCGCCTCGATCCGATCCGGCTGCTCACCGAGGATCTGCTGCAGGATGTCGAGATCGTGGATCATCAGATCGCGCACGACGTCGATGTCGGTCGCCCGGTCCGAGAAGGGGCCCATGCGATGCGCCTCGACGAATCGGGGCCTTCGGATGCGGTCCCGGATGCGCTCGAGCGCCGAGTTGAACCACTCCAGATGCCCCACCTGCAGCACCCGCCCGCCGGCATTCGCCAGCTCGATCAGTGCCTCGGCCTCGCGCAGGTTGGCAGCGATCGGCTTCTCGACCAGCACGTCGAGGCCGGCCTCGAGGGCTTCGCTGACGACGGCGTAGTGGCTCTCGGTGGGAACCGCCACGATCACCGCGTCGGGTCTCGGCGGAGCCAGGGGTGAGTCCGGGTCGGCGCCGGCCCACAGCGCGCCGGCCTCCGTGAAGGCCCGGGAGCCCACCTTGGACGCCAGCTCCTCCGCGCGGGAGGGGATGATGTCGGCGATCCCCGCCACCTCCACGCCCAGGCCCTCGTCGCGCAGGGCCGCCACCTTCTCCGCGTGGAGCCGACCCATGTGGCCGGCACCCACGACTCCGATCTGGAGCGGGCTCAATGGCTGCCCCCCGATCCCGGATCCGGCCCGCCCTCGGGCACACCCACCACGGCCATCCCGGCCTCGTCGGCCTGAAGGGCGACCTGCTTTCGCTCGAGCACGAGACTCCTCGACGCCTCGACGGCGATCACTTTCGCCCCGGCCTCCACCGCTACGGCCACCGTTCGGGGGCCGATCGCGGGCAGGTCGAAACGTGGGTCCTGGTGGGGGTTCGCGACCTTGACGATACACCCACCCGGTCCGCCGAGCCGGCCCGCCCTGCGAATCGCCTCGTCGGTGCCTTCGATCGCCTCGATCGCCACGATGGACCGCTCGTGTACCACGACGGTCTGTCCGATGTCCAGGCTGGCGATCGTTCGAGCGACCGGCCATCCCAGGGCGATCTGTTCGAGCTGCAACGGGGTGGGATGCACCCGGCCCACGGGGCCCGTTCCGGCCAGCAGCTCGGGCACGAGCTCGGGCTGGGGGAGCAGCCGGATCCCCTCGGACTCGATCTCGCTCGCCAATGCGGCGAGCAGGGTTCCGTCGTTCCAGTCCTGCAGCCTGCCCAGGATCCTGCGGGCGCGCTCGTCGAGATCGAGCTTGCCCCCGACCAGGTGCTGCTTCGAGACCTTCCCGGCCAGCACCGCTTCGCGCGCACCGCCCTGCCGCAGGAATGCCAGCGCCGCGTCCACCTGGCCCGGGTCGAGCCATGCGACCTCCCCGGCGAGCGCGTCGATCTCGCTCGAGGTGATACCCGGAAACGCCACGGCCACCACCCGGCGTCCGCGCTCCGCAGCCGCCCGCGTCATCGCCAGAGGCAGCGTGCCATCACCCGCCACCACGCCCAGAGTGCCGCCGGACGACGCGTCTCGGGAGGGGCTCACGCGCTCAGCGGCAGAAGCCGCGCTCGGAGCTCTCGAGGAAGCACACCAGCCGGCCGACCTCGGGCGAGCTCGGCAGCTCTTCGCGCACCCGCTCGAGCGCCGCCTCGAGCCGCAGCTTGGAGTGGAACACGATGTGGTACGCGTGCTTGACGGCCCGCTTGGCTTCCTGGGAGAAGTTGCGCCGGTTCAGGCCCACGTGGTTGACGCCCACGAGCCGGGCGCGGTCCCCGGCCACCATCGCGAAGGGCGGCGCGTCCTGGGAGAGCTTGGCGTTGGACGCGGCCATCACCGACTCACCCACCCGTGCGTGCTGGTGGACACCCGTGTAGGCGCCGAGAACCGCGTGATCCTCGACGAGCACATGGCCGGCCAGACCGCAGAAGGACGCCACGATGCAGTGCGAGCCGATCTGGCAGTCGTGGCCGACGTGGGCGGCGTTCATGATGAAGTTGTCGTCGCCGACGCGCGTGCAGCCACTTCCGTCCGGCGATCCGACGTGCACGGTGGCGTGCTCGCGGATCACGTTGTTGCGGCCGATCTCGAGACGCGTGGCCCCTTCCCGAAAGCCCTTGATCTGGGGCTCACCCCCCAGGCACGCGTAGGGGAAGACCCGGGTGCATGCACCGACGGTGGTGCGGCCGATCACCGAGGCGTGGCCGCCGATCCGGACCCCCTCGGCCAGCGCGACCTCGGGTCCGACGAACGCGAAGGGACCCACCTCGACGTCCTCGGCGAGGACGGCTCCCGACTCCACGATCGCCGTGGGATGGATGCTCGGCACCCCGGATCAGCCCTGCTTGTTGAACTTCTCGATGATGCGGTCGGTCACGTCGAGGGCTTCCTTGGTGTACATGATGCCCGGCGCACCCCGGTGGAGGATGAGGGAGAAGCCCCCGTCGCGGCCCACCTCCTCGACGATCTTCACGAGCTTGTTGCGCAGGGGCGCGATCAGCCGCTCGCGGTCCACCTGCAGCTGGCCGCTGATCTCCTTGCGCTTGTTCTCGATGCGGTTCTGCAGCTCGGCCATGTCGAGCTGCTGCTGGAAGCGTGCGTCGTCCGAGATCACGAACTTCTTCGCCTCGAAGGCCTCCAGCTGCTCCTTGTACTGGTCCATCAAGGGAATCAGGGACGCCTCGGCCTGGCGCTTCTTGCGCTCGAACTCCTCGCGCGCCTTTCGTCCTTCGTTGGTGGAGGTGATGGCCTGGTCGAGGTCCACGACGCCGATGACGATCTTGTCGTTCTTGGCGCCCAGCCCCCAGCCGAGGAGAGCCACGGTGGCCACGACGATCAGGATCCGGTTCGTCCACCGGCTCCGGCGTTGGGTGTGCATGCAGTTGCTCCTGGTGACGGAATTGCGGGCCGTCGGGCTCGAGTCTGTCGGCGCTACTGCGAGAAGCCGCCGACGGAGAATTCGAATACGGGGCTGCTCTCGATTTCGAGGGGATCGATCGGAAAGCCCAGGACGACCTGAAGGGGTCCGAAGGGGGAAAACCACAACACGCCGCCGCCGTAACCGTAGCGCCACTCCGTGGCGTCGAACAGGTTCTGCCCCTCGTAGAAGGCGTTGCCCATGTCGAAGAACAGGATGCCCATCAAGCCGGCGTCCTGGGAGATCGGAAAGCGGTACTCGACGCTGCTCGTGATGAAGCTGTTGCCGCCGATGACGTCGGTCTCCCTCAGGTCGTCGAAGTCGCCGTCGTCCTTGTCTCCGAGCGAGTTGCAGCGGCCATTCAGGTTGCCCTGGTTCGGATTGAAGTTCGGGTTGTCCGGATCGGCCTCGTCGTTGCACACCGCGACGAGGCGACCCTGTCCATCGGTCCGAAGCTCGGTTCCCACGGGGAAGAAGAGCGGGCCATCGCCTAGCAGCTGACTGCGTCGCAGGATCGGACGGCGCGGTCCCACCGAGCGCTGCTTGTAGCCGCGCAGCTGGAAGGCTCCGATGCCGCCAAGGAAGTAGCGATCCGAGAGCGGCAGCTTCACGTCGTCGTCGACGTCGTCGAGCTCCGCGACGTTCACGCATCGGGCCTGGTTGCTGCACGGCGTGATCTCGGGCAGGTCGAGGTCGTAGTCCGAGATGCTGTTGAGCGGCAACGCGTAGCCGATCCGGTTGGCCCACACGAAGGCCGACTTGTCGAACATCCAGTCGGGCGCCTTCAGGTAGTAGGAGAAGCGACCCTCGGCGCGCAGGAAGTTGGCGAAGCCCCCGAGCCCCGCGTACTCCAGGGTGCCGCCGTAGTTCGTGCCCGAGGTGGGCGCGAAGCGGTCGTCCCGGGTGTCGCTGCGGAACGAAACGCCGATCGTGCTCGAGCTCTCGTTCTTCTGGAGGATCTCGCGGAAGAGCGGAGCCGAGGTGTTGACGTTGGAGTTCTGCTTGATGCGCCGCTGTGCGTAGCTGTAGTGCAGGAAGCCGCGGGCCGTGTTGTCCTCGCGCAGCGCGTGGCCCAGGGTGAAGTCGACGCCGGTCTGGTCCTGCTCGAAGTCGTTGAAGCGAACGGTGGTGATGAAGCCCGTGATCCCCAGGGAGAAGGTCGTGTCGAGCACGTAGGGGTCGGTGATCGACAGGAAGAAGCGCGAGGTCCGGCCGCCGTACTCACCCGTCAGATTGACCGAGTAACCGCGGCCGAAGGCGTTCGAGTTCTGCAGCGACGCCGACAGGACGAACTTGTCCTGGGACGAGAAGCCGGCGCCGAAGCTGAAGGCGCCGGTGGGGCGCTCGACCACCGAGACGTCCATGTCCAGCTGCGCGGGGTCTTCGGTGGGCTTCGGCTCGAAGGAGACGTCCTCGAAGAAGCCGAGGCGGCGCACCCGCGTGTTCGAGAGCTGGATGGCGCGCGCCGAGTAGAGCTGTCCCTCCACCATCCGCATCTCGCGCCGGATCACGGGGTCGACGGTGCGCGTGTTGCCCGCGATGTCGATGTGCCGGATGAAGTAGAGCGGCCCCTTCCGGACCTGGAACTCGACGTCGACCGTCAGGGCCTCGGGGTCGAGATTCGTGGCCGGCGTGACCCGCGCGAAGTAGAAGCCGCGGTCCGTATAGAAGCTCTCGAGCCCCTCGACGTCGACGGTGAGGCTCGAGCGGTTGAAGATCTCGCCCTCCTCGAGGCGCAGCCCCTTGCGCAGGGCCGCCAGGTCGATGGTGGCGTCCCCCGTCACGGCCAGCGTGCCCACCCGGAACTGGGGCCCCTCCTCGATGCGCACCCGGACGAAGAGGCCCTCCTCGCTGGGCTCGACGAGCGGCTCGCCGATGTCGACCTGCAGGAAGCCGTTGTCGGTGTAGAGCTTCTCGACCCCCTGCAGGTCGCGCAGGAAGATCGGCTCCGAGTAGGTGCCCGACTTGGTGAGCCAGCTCGTCAGCGTGGACCACACCGGAATCCAGGTGGTGGTCTCGAAGCTCTCCTGCAGCTCGCTCGCGGTGAAGTGCTCGTTGCCCTCGAAGATGATCTCCTCGAGGTGGAGCTTCTCCTTCTCGTCGACGTCGAAGTTGATGGCGATGCTGCCCTCGCGCAGGGGCTCGATCTCGAAGCCGACCTCCGCCAGGTAGAAGCCCTCGGCCCGGTAGAGGGCCTCGATGCGGGCGGTGTTCTCGTGCAGCAGCGGGTAGTCGAGGGTCGACCCCGTCGTCAGGGTCAGCGCGTCGCGGATCTTGTCGCTGTCGATCTCGTCGTTGCCGGAGATCGAGATCTGCCGGATCACCGGGTTCTCCTCGACCTCGAAGATCAGGATGATCCCGTCCGGCCCGCGGTCGGTGTAGACCTCGACGTTGGCGAAGAAGCCCAGACCGAAGACCTCCTCCACGTCGGCGGCGATCTGGCCGGGCCGGATCGACTGTCCGGTGCGGGTCGAGATGCGCGCGAGGATGGCGTCGGACTCGATGCGGCGGTTCCCGCGCACCCGGATCTCGGTGACGATCTCGCCTTCGTCCTCGGCCTCGACGTCCCCGAAGATCATCTGCGTGCGGACCACGTTGAAGCGCAGCACGACCCCGTCGGCCGTGAGCTCGGTGTTGAGGGTGACCGAAGCCACGTCCGGATGGTCGAGCACCCGGGACCGCGCGCCCTGGGCCTGCTCGGGGTCGTAGAGGTCACCGGGCAGGATGCCGACCTCGCTCCGCAGCTCGTTCTCGAGATCCCCGGAGCCCAGGATGTCGATCCGGAAGACGAGGCTCGGCGCCACCCCGGAGAGCGTGGCCGTGACGCGGCCGGCCAGCTCGTCGAGCCGTCCCACCAGCTCCTCCTCGCTGGCGCTCGTCATGACGATGGTCTGGCTCCGCACGCCGACCCGGGGCGTCACGCGCGCGTCGAGACTGAAGCGACCCGCGAGCTCGGTCAGACTTCCGCTCACCACCGCGACGGCACCCAGCCGCTCGGCGATGGCGCGCAGCTGGGCATCCGAGAGCTCGGCTCCCGGCCCGCCGATGACGGCCTCGTCCACCTCCGCGGCCGGAACCGCGGTCAGCTCGTCGGTGGCATCGAGCCTTGCGGCCAGCAGCTGCGACAGGGACTCGGTCAGGTGGCCCAGCGGACGGGCGCTGTGGATGCGGAAGGGCAGGACCGCGATGCGTCCTGCGGCCGGCGCGACGGCCGCGCCCTGCCCGGCGCTTTGCGCGTCGGGACCGGCGACCGCCGAGGGCGTCTCCCCGGCGGCCTCGGGCAAGGCATCCTGCGCCCCGACCGGAGACGCGCCCGCGAGCCCGACCAGGGCGAAGAGCACGACGGCGAGCTGGCGCCAGCGAGCGCGCGTACCGGGACCAGGGACCCTCACTCGACCGCCCGATCCCCGTCGAGCCAGCCGCCCGCTCCCGCCAGCACCTCCGCGCTGCTCTCCTTCAGCTGCCCGTCCTCGAGCACCAGGGTGCGTCCCAGCTGGTCGGCCATGCGCGCGCTGTGGGTCACGACGATCAGGGTCGTTCCGTGGTTGCGGTTGACCTCGAGCAGCAGCCGCGCCACCTGGTCGCCGGTCGTGGGATCGAGATTTCCCGTCGGCTCGTCGGCGAGCACCAGCGGCGGATCGAGGACCAGGGCCCGGGCCACCGCGACCCGCTGCCGCTCACCGCCCGAGAGCTTCCCGACCTTGTGGCCGAGTCGGTGCTCCAGGCCGACCTCCCCCAGCATGCGCGTGGCCCGCTCGCGCATCTCGTCGAAGGGCCGCCGCTGCAGGAGACCCGGCATCATGACGTTCTCCTGGGCGCTGAACTCCGGCAGCAGGTGGTGGAACTGGAACACGAAGCCCACGAAGGCGTTGCGCAGGCGCGCGAGCTCTTCGGGAGTCTTGTCGAAGACCTCCTCGCCGCGAAAACGCAGGCTGCCGGAGCTGGGGTGGTCGAGGGTTCCGAGGATGTGCAGCAGCGTCGACTTGCCGACGCCGGACTGCCCGACGATCGCGATGCGGTCCCCGGACTGGACCACCAGGTCGAGGTCCCGCAGCACCTCGATCTTCCCGTCGCCGGTCTCGAAGGACTTCGACAACCCCTGAATCTCGATCAGGGGCTGGGGCAGCGCGTGGAGCGCCTCGGTCATGGCGGCGATTCCGTCATCGGCGGCCGCCTATTCATAACGAAGGCCCTCGGCGGGATCGAGACGCGCCCCCTGGCGGCTCGGCAACAGGGTGGCACCCAGACTGAGCACCATCGCGATCACGGCCACGCCGGCGACCTGGGCGGGATCCACCTCCGAGGGCAGGCTCGAGAACTGGTAGACCGTGGCCGGCAGGGCGTCGACGCCCGTCATGCGCTCGATGCGCTCCTGGATCCAGTCGAGCTGATGCGTCACGGCGATCCCGGCGATCATGCCGACCGCGGTCCCGGCCAGGCCGATCAGGGTGCCCTCGATCGCGAAGATCCGCTCGATGGTGTGATCCTCGGCCCCCATCGCCTTGAGGATCGCGATATCGCTCGATTTCTCCATGATCATCATGACCAGGGTGGCGACGATCAGGAAGGCGGCGACGACCATGATCATGGTGAGCAGCACGAACATCATCGCCCGCTCGGTCTTCAGCGCCTGGAAGAAGGCGGGAAAGAACTCCTTCCAGTCGCGGGTCGAGAACGCGGAGCCCAGCCGAGCGGAGACGAGTCCGCCCACTGCGGCCGAGCGGTAGAAGTCCCGCGTCCGCGCCTCGATGCCATCCACCACGTCGCCCGCCCGACGGAAGGACTGGGCAGCGGGGATGGTCACGTAGGCGTAGACCTCGTCGTACTGGAAGAAGCTCGTCTGGAAGATGCCGTCGACGCGAAAGCGCTCGAGTCGCGGAGCCGGGCCGAGCGGGGTTCGGGGCCCGCCGAAGGGCGAGATGAGGGTGATCTCGTCGCCCAGGGTGGCGCCGATGGCGATCGCCATCTGGTTGCCGATCACGATCCCCGGCACCGCTCCCGCGCCGCCTTCGCGGAGCGAAGCGAAGTCGCCGAGGATGAGGTCGGAGGGAAGGTCGGTGACGTCCCCGATGTGGTCGGGATCGATCCCCCGGACCCGCACGCTGAAGACGTCGCCCGCGCGTCCGCGCACCATGCCCTCGGCGTCGACGTAGGGCGACGCCCCGACCACGCCCGGAACCGCTCGCACCTCCTCGACGATCCGATCGAAGTCCTCGATGGTGCCGCTCTGGTGGTGCACGGTGAAGTGCGCCCGGTTGCCGAGAATCTCCTCGCGCCAGGTGCGCTCGAAGCCGTTCATCACCGACAGCACGATGATGATCAGCCACACCCCGGCCGCGATGCCGCCGATGCAGATCGCGGTGATGGCGGAGATGAAGACCTGGCGACGCTTCGCGACCAGGTAGCGGGTCGCGATGAACCACTCGGCCGAGCGACGCGCCTCGAACAGGCCCGCCGCGGCCAGCGGCACCAGACCGAGCCCCACCACGGCCGCGATCGCCGTGACCGCCCACTCCGCACCCTTCGCGAGGCCCTCCTGGGGAGCCGGCAGCCCGGCCGCGATGCCCGAGGCCACCACCAGCACGGCGGCGACGATCGCGAGCTCGACGACGGCCGGTGCGTCGGGTCGCAGCCAGCGCAGCAGCAGGGCAACCGCGATCAACACCGCGGCCGGCGCGGCCACCAGCTCGAAACGCGCCGCCGAGGCGAGCCACAGGCTTCCGGCGGCGGCCAGCACCAGCAGCAGCCCCGTTCCCCGTACCCGCGCCGGAATCCACTCGAGCGCCAGCCGACAGCCCGCCATGGCGATCGCCGTCGACAGCAGCGCCAATCCGATCGACACCGGTGTCAGCGGACCTTCCTCGCCCAGCCATCTCTCCAGCCACAGCCCCTGCCGGATCGCCCCGAAGGCCAATGCCGCGGCGACGAGGCCGAATGCGAGCAGCGGCCCCCGTCCGCGGGCGGCGCGCGCGAAGCGCTCGAGCACCATGACCGCCGAAGCCAGGTAGAGGAGGGTCAGACCGAAGACCGCCACGGCGATCCCGACGATCCCGGTCAGGGCCAGTCCCCCGCCCGTCGCGGACACCAGCTGCCACACCGTCCTGGACCCGTCCTCACGAGGACTCCGGCCGCATGTGGGGGAACAGGATCGCCTCGCGGATGTTCGCCACCCCGCCCATGATCATGGCCACACGATCGACGCCGATCCCGAGGCCGCCGGTCGGAGGCATGCCGTGCTCGAGCGCCACGAGGAAGTCCTCGTCCAGGGGATGCGCCTCCTCGTCGCCCTCGGCCTGTGCCCGGGCCTGCTCCTCGAATCGCTCCCGCTGGTCGATCGGATCGTTGAGCTCGCTGAAGGCGTTGCCCAGCTCGATCCCGATGGCGAAGACCTCGAAACGCTCGACGAAGCGCGGGTCGTCCGGGTGCTTCTTGGCCAGCGGAGACAGGGCCACCGGGTGGTCGGTGATGAAGGTGGGTTGACGCAGCTCGGGTTCGACGAACTCGCTGAAGAGATCGTCGAGCAACTGGGCCCAGGTCGGGGCGTCACTGGGCTCGTGGCCCGCGGCCTTGATCGCCGCACGCAGGGAAGCCAGGTCCGAGGTCGCGGTGACGTCGACGCCGCAGCGATCGAGGATCGCCTCGTGCATCGGGATCCGCGGCCACTCTCCACCGAAATCGATGGTCTCGCCCAGGTAGTCGACCTTCGCGCTGCCGGTCACCTCGACCGCGATGTGACGCAGCATCTCCTCGGTGAGGTCCATCATGTCGTGATAGTCGGCGAAGGCCTGGTAGCACTCCATCATGGTGAACTCGGGGCTGTGCTTCTTCGAGATGCCCTCGTTGCGGAAGTTGTGGCCGATCTCGTACACGCGGTCGAGCCCGCCGACGACCAGACGCTTCAGATAGAGCTCGTCCGAGATCCGCAGGTAGACGTCCTGGTCGTAGCTCTTGTACTCGGTCGTGAAGGGCGTCGCGTGCGCCCCGCCGTAGAGGGGCTGCAGCACCGGCGTCTCGACCTCGAGGAAGCCGCGCGAGTCGAGGAAGCCGCGCATGGAGCGCAGGGTCCCGCTGCGACGCACCGCGACCTCTCGCGACTCGGCGTTGGCGAGCAGGTCCAGATAGCGCTGGCGGAAGCGAGCCTCGACGTCGGTGAGCCCGTGGAACTTCTCGGGCAGGGGCCGCAGACTCTTCGAGAGCATGGAGAGGACGCGAGCGTCCAGGGTCAGCTCGTCCGTCTTGGTGCGCCAGAGCACGCCCTCGACGCGCACGAAGTCACCGACGTCGATCCGCTTCGCGAACGCGAACGCCTCGGCATCCATCT
The DNA here is from genome assembly GCA_028284295.1 of Myxococcota bacterium. Lineage (GTDB taxonomy): Bacteria > Myxococcota_A > UBA9160 > UBA9160 > UBA4427 > JAJDAN01. The sequence goes on from JANQSB010000652.1 coordinate 13,382, forward strand.
CCTGCTTGCGACAGCTCACCTGCAGGGTCTCGCCATCCTCGAGCAGGCGAAGGAAGAGGAGCTTGCCGAAGGAGCGCTTGGCGACCACCCGACCCGCCAGGGCGGCAG
>JANQSB010000655.1 GCA_028284295.1 Myxococcota bacterium
CGCCGTCGGTGATCAGACCCTCCTGGTACTGCTCGTCGATCTGCCGGACCTCCTCGCTGGCTTCCGAGAGGAAGCGCTCCTTGTCCGGCGGCACCTGCATGTCGTCGAGACAGATGGAGATCCCCGCCCGGGTCGCGTGGCTGTAGCCGAGGGTGCGGAGCCGGTCGGCCAGGATCACCGTCGCCTTGTTGCCCAGGCGGCGGTAGCACTGGTCGATCAGCTCACCGAGAGCCTTCTTGTCCATCACCTGGTTGATGAACTCGAAGGGGATGTCCCCGGGAATGATCTCGCGCATGAGGATCCGGCCGCAGGTGGTGTCGACCATCTCGCCGTCCATGCGCACCTTGATGGCCGCATGGATGTGCAGCTCTCCGGCGTCGGCGGCGATGCGCGCCTCGTCGGGATTGGCGAAGACCATGCCCTCCCCGGCCGAACCCGGGCGCTCGCGGCTCATGTAGTAGCAGCCCAGCACGATGTCCTGGGTGGGGCCGATGACCGGGCGACCCGTCGCGGGGCTGAGGATGTTGTTGGTCGACATCATCAGCACCCGGGCCTCGATCTGGGCCTCGATGGAGAGCGGCACGTGCACCGCCATCTGGTCCCCGTCGAAGTCGGCGTTGAAGGCCGAGCACACCAGCGGATGCAGCTGGATGGCCTTGCCCTCGATCAGCATCGGCTCGAAGGCCTGGATGCCGAGCCGGTGCAGGGTGGGCGCGCGGTTGAGCAGGATCGGGTGCTCCTGGATCACCTCCGCCAGGATGTCCCAGACCTCGGGGCGCTCGTTCTCGACCATCTTGCGCGCCGCCTTGATGGTCGTCACGAAGCCCTGCTGCTCGAGCTTGGAGTAGATGAAGGGCTTGAAGAGCTCGAGGGCCATGCGGCTCGGCAGCCCGCACTGGTGCAGACGCAGCTCCGGACCGACCACGATCACCGAGCGCCCGGAGTAGTCGACGCGCTTGCCGAGCAGGTTCTGCCGGAAGCGGCCCGACTTGCCCTTGAGCATGTCCGAGAGCGACTTCAGCGGCCGCTTCGAGGGGCCGGTGATGACCCGCCCGCGACGGCCGTTGTCGAAGAGCGCGTCCACGGCCTCCTGCAGCATGCGCTTCTCGTTCCGGATGATGACCTCCGGCGCGTTGAGCTCCTGCAGGCGCTTGAGTCGGTTGTTCCGGTTGATGACCCGGCGGTAGAGGTCGTTCAGGTCGCTGGTCGCGAAGCGGCCGCCGTCGAGGGGCACCAGGGGGCGCAGGTCCGGCGGGATCACCGGGATGACCTCGAGCACCATGTGCTCCGGCGAGTTGCCGGACTCGCGGAAGGCGTCGAGCACCTTGAGGCGCTTGGCGATCTTCTTGCGCTTGGCCTCGCTCGTGGCATCGCGCATCTCTTCGCGCAGGGCCTGGCACTCGCCGGCCACGTCGAGCCCGCCCAGCATCTGACGCACGGCATCGGCGCCGATGCCGACCTCGAAGCCGTCGCGTCCGTACTTCTCGCGGCACTCCATCAGCCGCTCGTCGCCGAGCAGCTCGCCCTTCTCGAGCTCCGTGTCCTTCGGATCGAGCACCACGTGGGCCTCGAAATAGAGGACCTTCTCGAGGTCGCGCAGCGTGATCTCGAGGATGTTGCCGATTCGCGAGGGAAGCGACTTCAGGAACCAGATGTGCGCGACCGGCGAGGCCAGGGTGATGTGCCCCATCCGCTCCCGTCGCACCTTCGACTGGATCACCTCGACGCCGCACTTCTCGCAGACCACGCCCCGGTGCTTCATGCGCTTGTACTTGCCGCAGTTGCACTCGTAGTCCTTCACGGGGCCGAAGATCTTGGCGCAGAAGAGCCCGTCGCGTTCCGGCTTGAAGGTCCGGTAGTTGATCGTCTCCGGCTTCTTGACCTCGCCGTAGGACCACTCGCGGATCTTCTCCGGCGCCGCCAGGGAGATCTGGAGGGCGTTGAAGGCCAACGGGTCCTTGGGCTTCTCGAACAGGTTGTAGAGATCTCGCATCGTCTTCGTCCCCCCTAGACCTGGTCTTCCTTGAGCTCGACGTTCAGTCCCAGAGCCTGCAGCTCCTTGACCAGAACGTTGAAGCTCTCGGGAAGGCCCGGCTCGAGTGCGTTCTCACCCTTCACGATCGACTCGTAGATGCGAGTCCGCCCCAGCACGTCGTCCGACTTCACGGTGAGGAATTCCTGCAGGCCGTACGCGGCGCCGTAGGCCTCCATGGCCCACACCTCCATCTCGCCGAGGCGCTGACCGCCGAACTGTGCCTTGCCGCCCAGCGGCTGCTGGGTGACCAGGCTGTAGGGCCCGATGCTCCGAGCGTGGATCTTGTCCGCCGCCAGGTGGTGGAGCTTCAGCATGTAGATGATGCCCACGGTGACATCGAGGTCGAAGGGCTCGCCCGTCCGACCGTCGAAGAGCACCGTCTGGCCCGAGGTCGGCAGTCCCGCCCGCTCGAGCTCCTTCTTGACGTCGGCTTCGCTGGCACCGTCGAAGACGGCGGTTCCGACGTGCACCCCCTTGGCCACGTTCTTCGCGATCGACAGGATCGCGTCGGGCGAGGCCTCGTCGAGGCGTCGGCTGATGGACTCCTCGTCGTGGATCCGCTTGAGCTCCTCGCGGATCAGCTCCGGGTCCTGCGAGCGCTCGAGCAGGTTGCCGATCTGGATGCCCAGGCCTTCCGCCGCCCAGCCGAGGTGGGTCTCCAGCACCTGGCCGATGTTCATCCGGGACGGCACGCCCAGCGGGTTCAGCACCACGTCCACCGGGGTGCCATCGGCCATGTAGGGCATGTCCTCTTCCGGCACGATGCGGGAGATGACGCCCTTGTTGCCGTGACGACCGGCCATCTTGTCGCCGACCGAGAGCTTGCGCTTGATGGCGACGTACACCTTCACCATCTTGAAGACGCCCGGCGGCAGCTCGTCGCCCTTCTTCAAGCGCGCGATCTTCTCGTCGAAGACCGCCTTGATGACGACGGCCTCGCCCTCGACGCTCTCGAAGATCCGGTCGACCTGCTCCTGGGTGCCGGGATCGCGCACCTGGATGTCGCGCCACTTGCGGTCCGGCACCTCCGCTAGCTTCTCGGCGGTGATGGTGTCACCGGGAGCCAGCCACTCGACGCCCTTGCGCTCGTCGGCGATCCGGTTGGCGACCGACTTGCCCACCAGCAGCCCGCGCACCTTGCCGAGGGCCCCGTTGCGGATGATGCGGATCTCGTCCTCCTGGTCCTTCCGGAGGCGCTCGATCTCCTGCTCTTCCAGCATCCGGGCGCGCTCGTCCTTCTCCACGCCGCGGCGCGAGAAGACCTGGGCGCCGATCACCGTTCCGCTCACTCCCGGCGGCACCCGCAACGAGGTATCCCGGACGTCGCCGGCCTTCTCTCCGAAGATGGCGCGCAGGAGCCGCTCTTCCGGCGAGAGCTGCGTCTCCCCCTTGGGCGTGATCTTGCCGACCAGGATGTCGTCCTGCTTGACCTCGGCGCCGATGCGGACGATTCCCGCCTCGTCGAGGTCGGCCAGGGCCTCCTCGCCGACGTTCGGGATGTCGCGGGTGATGTCCTCCTTGCCGAGCTTGGTGTCGCGGGCGAC
>JANQSB010000693.1 GCA_028284295.1 Myxococcota bacterium
TCGCGGTGGCGCTACACGGGATCACCCTGTCCGGCGCCGGGCCCGGCGACCGCGTGCTCGTCACCGGCGCCGGTCCCATCGGCATGCTCACGGTGGCTGCCTGCGCGGCGCTCGGGATCGACGACCTGACGGTCAGCGAGCCGGGCGAGGTGCGGCGCGAACGCGCGCTGCAGGTGGGCGCCAAGCAGGGCTGCAGCCCCGAGGACCTGGTCGTTCCTCCCATGCCGTTCACGATCGTCGACGAGCCCTTCGACGTGGTGCTCGAGTGCTCGGGCAATCCCCGCGCCATGGAGTCCGGGCTCGCGCAGCTGCGCCGCATGGGCATCCTGGTGCTCGTGGGTACCGGCATGCGCCGCCCGAAGATCGACCACAACCGCATCCTGCTGAACGAGCTCGTGATGACGGGTGCGTACTGCTACGACGAGAACGGCATCCAGAAGGCGCTCGAGCTGCTGGCGACGGGGCGCCTGCCCACCGACCTGCTCATCGAGCCGGACGACGTCCCGCTCGAGGGCATGCTGGAAGCGGCCGAGCGCAGCCACGCGGGCGAGGTCGCCGGAAAGGTCATGATCGTCCCGCGATGAGCCCCGTCCCGAACCCCGGAGGTCCACCATGTCCGCTGCCGATTCGATCCCCCGCTTCAACCACGTGGCGCTCAGCGTGCCGCCCGAGCTCGTCTCGGGCCGGAACGCAGAGGACATCCTGCGCTTCTACGAGGAGGTGTTCGGCTGGGGGGCGATGCCGACCATGGTGAAGGAAGGCGAGCTCCTGGTGCTGCGCGTCCACAGCAACGAGCAGTTCGTCTACCTCCACGGCTCGGACGAGCCCCTCACCTGTCCGGAAGGCGACCACTTCGGCCTGCAGGTTCCGACGCCCGAGGCGCTGGACGCCGTGCTCGAACGGGCCCGGAAGTTCCAGCAGGACGACGAGCGCGTCGAGATCAGCGAACGGAAGGTCGAGGACTTCAAGGTCCTCGAGCTCCACAACGTCTACATCCGCTACCTGCTCCCGATGAGCATCGAGCTGCAGTGCTTCGACTGGCAGGGAGGGCTGGGGGCGCAGAGCACGCCCTAGAGCCGGACTGCGAGCTGCGTCGTGCCGCGGGCGAAGCCGTGCGCCTACTGGGGCTGTGCGGGGCCGACCGCCATCAGGCCGCCGTCGACCACCAGGGTCTGACCCGTGACGAAGCGCGACGCCTCGCTGGCCAGGAAGACCGCGACGCCCTTGATGTCGTCCGCCTCTCCGGACCGCTTCAGGGGCAGGGTGGCTTCGTAGCCCCGGAGCCGTTCGTCGTCGTGACGGATGTGATTCATCATGTCGGTCAGGAAGGGGCCCGGTGCGATGGCGTTGACGCGGACGGCGGGTGCCAGCTTCACGGCCAGGTCGGTGGTCAGGGCGACCACGGCTCCCTTGCTGGCGTTGTAGGCGATGACGGCCTGCTCCTCGTCGGGGGCGCCGCGGAAGGCCGAGATCGAGGCGATCTGCACGATGCTGCCCCGGCCGCTCCCGACCATCTGGCGACCGACCTGCTGCGACAGGTAGAAGAGGCCGCGCACGTTCAGGTCGAAGACCTTGTCCCAGCCTTCGAGGGGATACTCGAGCGTGGGAGCCGCCCAGACCCGCGCGGCATTGTTGACGAGAACGTCCACGGGCCCGACCGCGGCGACGAGCGCGTCGATGGACTCGGGATCGGAGCAGTCGGCCTCGAAGGCTCGCGCCCTTCCGCCGGCCGCGACGATGGCGTCCGCGACCGACTCGCAGGCCTCGCGCTTGCGCCACGCCACGGCCACCTCGGCGCCGGCCTCGGCCAGGCCGACGGCGATGTGGCGGCCGATGCCACGACCACCGCCGGTGACCAGGGCCCGGTGTCCGGACAGATCGAAGAGGGCCGGCGTGTCCACGGCGCGTAGCCTACCACGGCGATCGGTCCGCGCGGACGGTCGTGTAGAATCCTGCGCCGATGCTGTCGCCGTACCGAGTCCTCGACTTCACCGACGCGCGCGCACACCTGGCGGGCAAGATCCTGGGTGACCTCGGCGCCGACGTGGTGAAGGTCGAGCCGCCCGGCGGCGACCCGCTGCGACACCTGGGTCCCTTCCTGCACGGCGACCCCGGTCCCGAGCGCTCCCTGCGCTGGCTGGCCGGCAACACCAGCAAGCGCGGCGTGGTGGTCGATCTGGCCGATCCGGCCGGCCGCGCCCGCACTCTCGCCCTGGCGGACGAGGCGGACGTGCTGCTGGAGTCGTTCGCGCCGGGTGCGATGGACGAGCTCGGCCTGGGATACGAGGCGTTGGCGGCCCGGAATCCGCGCCTCGTCTACTGCGCGATCACGCCCTTCGGTCGAACCGGGCCGCGCGCACTCGCCGCTGCCCACGACCTCGGCGTCGTGGCGATGGGAGGCAACGCGTCGATGACGGGCGAGCCGGATGGTCCGCCCACCCGCTGCAGCATGCCCACGAGCAGCCACCACGCGTCGCCGACAGCCGCCCTGGCGATCTGCATGGCGTTGTACGCGCGGGCCCGGACCGGCCGCGGTCAGCTCGTCGACGTCTCCATGCAGGAGTGTCAGCTGGGAACCCTGCTGTCGGGGGCCGGGCAGTATGCGTTGACGGGTCGCGCGGGGAAGCGCACGGGTGGACACCTGGGGCGGACGCGTGAGATCTGGCCGGCGCGGGACGGACAGATCTCCTTCGGCCTGCGCGGAGGGCCGGCCCGAATTCCGAACCTCATCGCCACCGTCGAGTACATGGACGAGAGCGGCATGGCTCCGGAGTGGCTGCGGGACTACGACTGGACCCGCTACAGCCCGATCACCGTGAGCGACGAGGAGCTCGCGCGGATCGAGGAGGCGTTCGCGGCCTTCTTCGCGACGAAGACCATGGGAGAGCTCTACCGCGAGGCGCTCGAACGACGCATCCTGCTCGCCCCCTGCAACGACGCACGCGAGATCCTCGCCCAGGAGCAGCTGCGCAGTCGCGATCTCTTCGCGGAGATCGACTATCCGGAGCTGGGCACGCGCATCGAACATCCGGACTTCTTCGCGAAGCTCTCGGATGGCGCGGTGGGCTCGCGGGTGGGCATCCGCTCGCGGGCACCGAGGCTCGGCGAGCACGACGACACGCCCTGGGCCCGTCCGAGAGAGGCCTTGGTGCGCGCCGGTGATGCAGTCCACTCCGACGTCGACCCCGGTGGCGGCTGCTTCGACGGCCTCCGGGTCCTGGAGCTCGGCGCGGGAGCGGCCGGGCCCGTCGCCACGGGCTACCTCGCAGAGCAGGGCGCCCACGTGATCCGGATCGAATCCGCCGCGCGCCCGGACTTCCTCCGCATGCTGCATCTGACGACGGAGAACCGGAACGAGCCCGACATCCTCGAGAAGGCTCCGATGTTCGTGCTGCTGAATCCCGACAAGGACAGCCTGACCCTGAACATGAAGGAGCCGCGGGCGGTCGAGATCGTGAAGCGTCTCGCCACCTGGGCGGACGTGGTCTCCGAGAACTTCGCGCCGGGCGTGATGGCACGCTTCGGTCTCGACGCCGCAACCCTGCGCGCCGGGAACCCGCGTCTGATCGTCGTCAGCGGCTGCCTGTTCGGGCAGACCGGGCCCCAACGCGCCTATCCGGGCTTCGGCGGGCAGGGGTCGGCCATTGCCGGCTTCAATCACCTGACCGGGCGACCCGATGGACCCGCCCACGGCCCGTACGCGACCATCACGGACTCGCTCGCGCCGCGCTACGTCGCCACGGCGATCGCCGCCGCGCTGCTCGAGCGGGATCGCAGCGGGCGTGGCCAGGTGATCGACGTCTCCCAGATCGAGACGGGCGTGTACAGCCTGTCCGAGGTGATCGTCCGCTTCTCGGCCAACGGCGAGGTCGAAGGGCGGCGGGGCAACCGCAACGAGTGGGCGGCACCTCACGGCGTCTATCCCTGTCGCGGCGAGGACCGCTGGATCGCGATCGAGGTGCTCGACGACGAGGCCTGGCAGCGGCTGGTCGAGGCGATGGGTCGACCGGGCTGGGTGGACGACTCCCATGCCGGGACGGCGGGTCGCCTGGCCGACGTGGAGCGGATCGACCGCGAGCTCGCCGCGTGGACCGCGGACTTCGAGGCCCGCGAGCTGATGGAGACCCTGCAGGCCGCCGGCGTCGAAGCCTGTGCGGTCCAGGACTTCGCGGACCTGCAGGACGACCCACAGCTGGCGCATCGGGGGCACTTCGTCGAGCTCGAGCATCCGCACCTGGGCAAGCTGCGCTTCGAGCGCTCCGGGTTCCGGCTCTCCGAGAGCCCCGGACGGATCGAGCGCCCGGGTCCCACCCTGGGGCAGCACAACCGCGAGATTCTGGGCGGAATTCTCGGGCTCCGCGACGACGAGATCGACGAGCTGGTCGCTTCGGGCGCAGTGGCCTGAGCCAAGTGGCCCGGATCAGCTCGGAATCAGGTCGGGCCGGTACTCCGGGTGGTCCGATAGCCACTGCGAGAGGGCGCGCATCGACTCCTCGTTCTTGCGGTTGATGAAGCGGTAGATCGACGCCTCGAACCACTTCCAGGGCGCCTGTGTGAGGTGATAGCGCTCCTCGAAGTGGAGTCGGGTGCGTCCCGGTTCCAACGGCTCGAGGCGCAGACGGCCGGTCTGGTCGTTCCCGGGCTCGCGCGAGATCATGGTGTAGGTGTAGCCGCGGTTGGGGACGACATCGGTCACCAGCTCGAGCGCTGCACCACGACGCCCCATCGGCATCGGGTAGATGACCCGACGCAGCAGTCCGTTGCCGTTCGAATCGCCGGGATGCAGCACCTCCACGGCGAGCACCATGGGCGCATAGTCGGGCCAGCGGTCGTAGTCCTGCATCAGCGCCCACAATCGTTCCGCCGCGTGCGGGAACTCGACCGAGTAGCGGTGCTCGCGCATGGCGGGAAAGGTAGTGGGCGGCAGCCGAACGGCGCCACGGCGCGACTGCTACCCTGCCGGCCCGCGCCCCGCTTCGGACCGGAGCCTTCGGGAAGGACGGACATGAGCGAGCCTTTCGACTTCAACCCCATCGACCCGGCGGTGCGCCGCGACCCCCAGGCGCTCTACACCCGCGGCAGGAAGGAGTTCCCCGCCTATCGCCACGAAGGCCTGCCGATGACGCTGACCTCGATCTTCCGCTACGCGGACATCCAGGCGATGTTGCGGGACCACGAGCTCTTCTCGAACGACTTCGCCGAGACCTTCGGACCCCCGCCGCCGGAGATCGCCGAGCTGGGCGATCCGGGTCCGCCCAGCATGCTCGGACTCGACCCGCCCGAGCACACGCGCTTGCGGAGCCTCGTCAACAAGGCCTTCACGCCGCGCATGGTGCGTCACTTCGAGCCGCGGATGCGGGAGGTGGCGGAGGAGCTGGTCTCGGATGCCGTCGCCCAGGGCGAGGTCGATCTCGTCCAGGCGCTCACCTATCCGCTCCCCGTCGTGGCGATCGCCGAGCTGATCGGGGTTCCCAGCGAGGACCGCGAGCGGTTCAAGGTCTGGTCCGACGAGGCGGTGAAGAGTCTGGGTGCGGGCTTCTTCGCGCCGCCGAGCCCGGAGGCGATCCAGGCGCAGTTCGCGGTCCAGGGCGAGATGCACGCATACTTCAGCGAGCTGGCCGAGTCGCGGCGTCGCGATCCGCAGGACGATCTGCTGACGGGCCTGGTGCAGGCCGAGCACGAGGGCTCGAAGCTCGATCAGGAAGAGATGCTCTCGATGCTGGTGCTCCTGCTCGTGGCGGGAAACGAGACCACCACGACCCTGATCGGGAACGCGGTCCTGGCGCTGCTGGACCACCCCGACCAGCTCGAGCGACTGCGGGGGGACCCGTCGCTGATGGGGCCGGCCATCGACGAGGTGCTGCGCTTCTCGTCGCCCGTCCAGTTCGACCCCCGGCGGGCGACCCGGGACACCGAGATCGCGGGGGTGAAGGTCGAACGCAACAGCCTGGTGCTGGGCTGGATCGGATCGGCGAACCGCGACGAGACCGTCTTCGACGATCCGCAGCGCTTCGACATCGGGCGGGACAAGAACCCACACCTCGCCTTCGGCTACGGGACCCACCACTGTCTGGGGCACAATCTCGCGCGGCTCGAGGCCGGGGTCGCGCTCGAGGCCCTGCTCGCGCACACGTCGAGCTTCGAGCGGAGCGACGACCGGGAGCTGCCGCTCCACGCCAGCCCGGTCTTCCTCGGCTACACGAGCCTGCCGATGGTGCTCAAGCCGGCCTGACGGTCCCGCGACCCGGCAGGCGGGAGGCGGTGGGCGACTCAGACCCTCCGCAGCTGGTAGTCGCCCGCGTCGTCCACCACCGCCTCCCAGCCCGGGTAGACGGCAATGGTCGTGAAGGTCTCCTCGATGATCGCCGGCGCCGAGATCACGTCACCGGGGCCCAGCTCGGGCCCCGGGTAGACGCCCGTCTCCGCGAAGCCCTCGCCGAGATTGACCAGGCGTGTCGTCGGCGGCGCGACGACCCGGCGCGCGGAGCGGGAGCCGCCCGAGAAGGCGGGCTTCGGGATCGCGGCCCGCGTCAGCAGCCGGACACCCGTGATCTCGGGCTCCTCGGCCAGTCGGGCGTGGCCGTACTCGGACTCGTGACGGTCGTGGAAGGATTGCACGATGCGCTCCCGCATCCCCTCGTCGACGAAG
>JANQSB010000696.1 GCA_028284295.1 Myxococcota bacterium
GATCCTCGACCGTCGCGGAGACGGACGCCGGAGCCCCCGCTGAGACGGTGCATCCTGCCGCGTCCGCCAGCCTCCCCGCCCCGGGGCCCGCTACAGTCCACTCCGACATGCGCGTGCTCGGTGTCGACCTCGGCGGCCGCCGCATCGGCCTCGCCCTCTCGGACCCCGAGGAGCGCTTCGCGTTCCCCCTGGACGCCCTGGAGAGCGCCGGCGCAGCGAAGGACGTGGAGGCGATCCGAGCCTTGATCGGCGAGCGGGAGGTCGAACGCATCGTGGTCGGACTCCCGCTCCACATGGACGGCGGCGTGGGGCCACAGGCCGAGGCGGCCCGGGGCTTCGCCCGGCGTCTGAGCGAAGCCACCGGCCTGCCCGTCGAGCTGCTCGACGAGCGCTGGACCACCGCCGAGGCGGAGCGGGACCTGCAGGCGAGCGAGAGTCGGCGCGGCAAGCGCAAGCGCGCGCGCAAGAGCGGCGCGCGCGACTCGATGGCCGCCTCCATCATCCTGCGGACCTGGCTCGAGCGGGCGCGATCGTCGGACGGAGAGACCGGCCCTTGAAGCGCATCCTCGTCGCCGTGGCCGTGTGCGCCGGACTCGGAGCGATGGGTCTGGGGATCGCGGCCTGGATCGTCGCCGGCCGGCTCGAGCCCGTCGCCCCCGGCTCTAGCGAAGAAGTCGCCTTCCGCGTCGAGCGAGGCCAGGGTCTTCGGCGCGTCGCGAGCGGGCTCGCCGAGCGGGAACTGATCCGCGACGCCGACGCCTTCGTGCTGCTGGCTCGGCTGCGCGACATGGACGCGGCGCTCAAGGCCGGGGAGTACGACCTCTCCCCCGGCGCCAGCAGCGGCGAGATCCTCGACCGGCTGGTCTCGGGTCGGGTCCGGACCTACCGGACGGTGCTACCCGAGGGCATCCGCGCGACCGAGATCGCCGCCCGCCTCGACGAGGCCGGACTGGCGGAGCGCGAGGAGTTCCTGCGGGTGATCGCAGACGAGGAGTTCGCGCGCTCCCTGGGCGTGCCGGCACCGAGTCTCGAAGGCTACCTCTACCCGGAGACCTACGAGCTGCCCAGCGATCTGAGCGCCGAGGACCTGGCGCGCACCTTCGTCGCGCAGTTCAACGCGGCGTGGCGCGAGATCGAGCCGGAAGCGGACGACCTCGAGCTCACCAAGCACGAGATCGTGACCCTGGCATCGATCGTCGAGAAGGAGACCGCCGCGCCCGAGGAGCGCCCGCTGATCGCAGCGGTCTTCCTGAACCGGATGCGGCGGGGCATGCGCCTCGAGACCGACCCGACGGTGATCTACGGCATCGAGGACTTCGACGGCAACCTCCGCAAGCGACACCTGCGCGACAAGAGCAATCCCTACAACACCTACCAGATCGCAGGCCTGCCGCCGGGCCCCATCGCCAGCCCCGGCGTCGAGGCCCTGCGCGCAGTGGTGCAGCCGGCCGAGACCGACTACCTCTACTTCGTCTCGAAGAACGACGGGACGCACCACTTCTCGAAGACCTACCGGGAGCACGTCAACGCAGTGAATCGCTACCAGCGCGGCGGGAGGAAGTGATGAGCACGGATGCGCGAGACTTCTACACGCGCCGCGTCCCCGCGCAGTGGAACCGGACCCTCGACGAGCAGGCCGCGGCCGCCACCGGTGACGACGACGCGAAGCGGGTTCTCGAAGGCATGCAGGCCGTGGACGCGACCATCCGGGTCCTGGTCCGCGCACAGGGCGCAGAGCCTCAGCGCTTCGAGCTGAACGTCGAGTCCGGCCGCATGGATGCCAGCGACACCGCGGTCCAGGCACCGTTCATGACACTGGCCCACGACCTCGACACCTTCGCGGTCCTCGAGCGCGAGTCCGGCGACTCGGTGCTCGGCTTCCTCGGCGGCCTGGCCGGACTCGAGGAGTCGATGAAGCTCACCGCGGGACGCATGCAGAATCTCGCCGGGTTGGCGGGAACCCTGCGCTTCGCGCTCACCGGCGAGGGCGGATTCGCGCTGCTGGTGCACTTCGGGGAGGGGGAGATCGCCGACGAGCCCCGGTGCAGCCTGTCGGTCGAGCGCGAGGCCTACGAGAAGCTGCGCTCGGGCGAGATGAACCCCCAGGAGGCGTTCATGAACCAGCAGATCGCCATCGAAGGCGACATGCAGATGGCCATGCAGCTGGCGCTGGCCGCCATGACCCCGGACTGAGAGAGGACGAAGCCATGACGATTCGAGCAGGCTACGTGGGCCTCGGGATCATGGGCAAGGCCCTCGCCAAGCACCTGGCGCCCGCCGGCCTGCCGACGACGGTCCGGGACCTGGACGAGGCACTCGTCCAGGAGCTGGTGGAGACGGGTGCCAAGCCCGCGTCCTCGGCACGCGAGGTGGCGGAGAACGCCGACGTGATCGGCATCTGCGTCCCCGCGGACGCACACGTGCAGGCCGTCATGGGCGGCGACGACGGCATCCTGGCGGGAGCCTCGGAAGGCACGGTGGTCGTCGTCTCGAGCACCGTGCATCCGGACACCGTGGATGCGCTGGCCGCCGAGGCGCGCCCGAAGGGCGTCGCCATCCTGGAGGGCCCCGTGGCCGGCGGGCCGGTACGCGCCGAGGCGGGCGACGCCTTCTACATGGTCGCCGGAGACGAAGCCGCGTTCGAGAGAGCGAAGCCCTTCTTCGAGGCGTCCGCCGGCAAGATCCTCTACTGCGGCGAGCTGGGAAACGCCGCCAAGCTGAAGCTCTGCCTCAACGTCCTGACCAACCTGTCCTTCGCGGCCGCCCAGGAAGGCGCGAATCTCGCCCGGGCGCTCGGCCTCGACATCGACCTCTACACCGAGGGCGGCCAGACCACGACGATGCTGAACCCACTCTCCATGCAGTACCTGGTCACCCAGAAGGCCCCGAAGGAGACACTCGAGAGCGACGGCTTCCAGGCCTACATGCGCGGCCGCATGGAGATCGCCCAGAAGGACCTGTCCCTGGCCCTCGACCTCGCCGGCCGCTCGGGCGTTTCGATGCCCTTCACCGGCCTCGGCCTCCAGCTGGCCGCGAAGATCTACGGCGTCCAGGACGACCGGCTGCGCTAGATCCGAGGGCGCCGTCCCCAGGCCGCGTCGAACCGTCACGCCCGGAGATCACGCTTGGCACTCGTCGACCTGGGTTCCGGACTTCGGGACCGCCGCGCACATCTGATCGAGCTGGAGTGCCTGCGAGGCGTCGCCATCTGGCTGGTGGTCCTCTACCACCTCTACTCCACGGTCTTCCGGTTCGGCTACCACGACCAGGGACATCCGGTCCCCTGGCTCTTCTCGTACGTGGCCTCGGGAAGAACGGGAGTCACGCTCTTCTTCGTGCTGAGCGGCTTCCTCCTGTCCCTGCCCTTCCTGCGCGCGGGGGGCGAGCCGATCTCCCTGCGTCGCTTCTACGAGGCGCGTGCCCTGCGCATCCTTCCGGCCTACTACCTGGCCGTGGCCGTCGCTGCCGTGGTCACCGGCCAGGGTGGCACCGCGCTTCGCGCCCTGCTCTTCATGCCCGTCGGCCTGGAGATGTATCCCTTCGGCCTGGTGTGGTGGAGCCTGTCCACCGAGGCGCAGTTCTACCTGGTGCTGCCAGGCCTGATGGCCCTGCTCACGCGGCGCCGCTGGCGGCCGGTCGGAGCGGTGCTGCTCCTCGTGTGGGCAGCCGCCTGGCTGGCTTCGGTGCTCGTTCCCGCTGCCGACCTGGGGTCGGCACTCAAGCCGCTGCGCAACTCGCTCTTCGGCCGACTGCCCGCCTTCCTGGCGGGCATCGGGGTTGCGGCCTGGTACGTGAACGGCCGCCCGGGCGCCGGGGTCCTGGAGCGCAACCGGTGGATCGCGACGGGCCTCGGGATCGGGCTCGGACTCGCGCTCGAACGCCTGCTCCACTTCTCCACCGCCGCCGGGCCCTGGGTGCTGAACGACCGATTCGGCTACTGGCCCTCCCTGGAGTCGCTCTGCTGGGCGCTGATGCTTCCGGTCGTCCTGGTCGGCAGGCCCTTCGGGAGGCGGCTCCTGGTGAACCCCTTCTTCGCCTTCAGCGGGAAGATCTCCTACTCCCTTTTTCTCGTACACCTGCCCGTGTTGTTCTACATCACCTATCCACTGGTCGGGGACCTGGGTCCCGGTGAGGCCAGCTCGCGCCCGATCGTCTGGGCCGGCTCGCTGGCCGCGCTGGCAGCGAGCACCGCGGTCGCACTGGCGGGCTTCCGCTGGGTCGAGCTCCCCTTCCTCTGTCTGAAGGAACGGATCCCCCGTACGCGACCCGGAGCCGGCCCGGCGACTAGCGGAGCGTGAAGCGGCGGTGGGCGCCGTCGACCCGTATCGCGCGCTCGACCACGCGACCGTCGGGAAAGCGGGCCCGCACGCGGTGCGATCCTTCCCGGAGCGCGACGTTTCCGATGGGCGTCGGGCCGATGCGACGACCGTCGACCTCGAGATCCGCCCACGGCACCGCGT
>JANQSB010000703.1 GCA_028284295.1 Myxococcota bacterium
CGACCTCTCCAGCCAGTCGTCCACCCGGCCGAGGTTCCGCTCGAGCATCTCGCGTGCGTTCTCGGCCACCTCGGGCTTCGGGGGCAGCCCGAGGGGGGAGCGTGTCGCGTGAACGACCCGGGCTCCGGCCATCAGCACGCCGATATCGATCTGCCGTTCGAGCCCGCGCACCCGCGCGCGTTCTTCGGGCGTCGTGCCGATCATCGACGGCTCCGGGTGCAGCTCTTCCAGATACTCGATGATCGGAAGGGACTCGGTCAGATGGCTGCCGTCGTCGAGCTCCAGTACGGGGAGCGCGCCCTGGGGATTCCGCGCCAGGTGCTCGGCGCCCTTCTGCTCGCCCTGCAGGAGGTCGACGTACACCAGCTCGAGCGGCGCGTCGCTGCCTCGCAGCCCCTTCTCTCCCAGGTACACGAGCACCTTCGTGGGATTGGGAGCACCGCTGAAGTAGTAGAGCTTCACGGGAAGGAGCCTCGCCGTAGGGTCACGCACGCGGGGCCCGGCCTCGCGGCGTGCGGGACGGTACCGGATCGCTGCAGGCCGGCACCGCGCGAAGGAGCGGGCAGGGGGGCGGCAGCGGCCGGGGAGGGGGAATGCGAGAGTGCTAAAACGCTCCCCATGGACCGCATCTCCCTTCCCCAGCGCGTGATCCGGCGCATCCGCTTCGACGCGGAACGGGTTCGGGGGCGGCTCCAGGACCGGCGTCGTCGCCGCGCCAGCGGCAACCGCGAGTTCCGGCCGATCTTCGTCACGGGTGCCATCGGGAGCGGGACCAGCCTGCTGGCCGCCAGCCTGTCGCAGCGCTTCGAGGTCGCGGGCGCTGCGCTGGAGAGCGCGCGTGACATCGCGCGTGACTCCTGCCTGTGGATCGATCAAGTGAGCCGCTACAAGTCGGTGAGGGACTACGAGGCCGCGCTGGATCCACCCGCGGACTCCCAGCTCGAGCGCGCGCGTACGGAGCTCCAGCAGCTCTACCGTGCGAAGGCCGACGCTCCGGGTCTCCCCTGGATCGTCGACAAGGGGCCCAACACCAACCTGGTGCGTGCGGCGTTCCTGGCCCGGGCCTTCCCCGAGAGCCCCTTCCTGCTGATCTTCCGGGATCCCGTCGCGAACGTGGAGGGCTTCCGGCGCAAGTGGCCCGTCTTTGGCGCGGACCCCCTCGACGAGAGCATCCGCTTCTGGGCCGGGGTCCACGAGGCCTTCCTGGAGCAGAGCGCGTCGTTTCCCGAGCGCGTGGTCTGCATCGAGTACGAGGCGCTGGTAGCCGATTACGAGCCGATGCTGGCCAGCCTCTCCGAACGCCTCGACGTCGATCTGGCGCGAACGGTCCGTCCCGTGGACGCGCGCGCGGAGGGCAAGGGGCGGGGCCTGCGCGGGGTCGAGGCGGGCCGCATCCGGGTGGTGCGGGATGCGAACGCGCGCTCCTACGAGACGCTCTCCGAAGCGGAGGTCGATCGCATTCGCGAGATGCTGTCGCCCCTTCACGAGCGGCTGCGCGAGCGGGCGGCCCGCTCGGGCTTCGCGCACGAAGCCGCGGCAGGCTGAGCGGGGGAGGGCGGGACGAAGGATGGATCTCCAGGGGCTGCCGGCAGT
>JANQSB010000712.1 GCA_028284295.1 Myxococcota bacterium
ATGTTGCCGTTGCAGCGCCGGAGCAGGCCTTCGACGTATCGCGTCTCGAACGCGCGCTTCGCCTCCTTGAAGGAGGGCACCTCGTCGCCTTCGGCGGCCAGCATCAGGGCCTCCGCCGAGATCGCTCCGTCGCCCGCGAGCCGGACGGCCTGGCGGATGCGCTCGCTGAGCTCGCGAACGTTGCCTTGCCAGGGCTCGTCGAGCAGCCAGCGCCGCGCGTCGTTCGTGAAGCCGACCGGCTCGCGGCCGTCGACGCCCGCATGCTCCGCCAGGAAGTGGGCGGCCAGGGGCAGGATGTCCTCCGAGCGCGCTCGCAGCGCGTCGATGCGAACGATCTCGAAGCCGGCGTCCGAGAAGCCGCCCTCGACCTCGTTGCCGGCGGTCGCCAGGAGGCGCGAACGCAACGGCACGCTGGCACCGTCACCGCGCGCGTAGCTTCCCTGGCGCAGGGACTGGAGCAGGGCGCTGCGCGCTCCGGTCTCGAGCAGGTCGATCCGCTCCACGAGGAGGCTTCCTTCGGCGGCGCGACAGAGCGCGCCGTCGCGTCCCCCGTCGATCAGCACGTCTCCGCCATCCCCGGCACCGAAGAGCTCCCGGTGCTGCTCGGCATCCGGGGTTCCCATGGCCGAGAACACGACGAGCCCGGCGGATGCGCGCGGGCTCCAGGCGTGGATCGCGCGGGCGAGATGCCCGCGACCGCTGCCGCCCGGGCCACTCACGAGTACGGGTGCACTCGAACGCGCAGCACGCGTCGCCTGCTCGACCGACTCCTTCATGGCCGTGCTGGCACCGACGATGCGATCGTTGCGCCGGCGTCCGCTGGGCCCTGCAGGAGAGTTGATATCCTGTGTGTCCGTCATGCCGGATCGCCCCCAATGGCTCTCGGTCGTCGGACCTCGAAGCCCCTCACCCCGTTTGCCGCCCGCCGGGATCCGTCGAAGCGGTCGAACTGATGACAACTACCCGGGCGAGCGCGGCCCGAGCTCGTACTGGTTGCGCCTTGCGCCATACTGGTGTCGGTCCGAGCACGGACCCGCTACCAGAAGTATTTTGAATTCAGCCTGTTGTCAATCACTGTTGCGAGTTGCCAGGGGCTCGGCGCGCTCTACCCGAGGCGACATCGCTACAGCTTGAGCGACCCAATCTTAGCTGCGG
This sequence comes from Myxococcota bacterium, assembly GCA_028284295.1. Lineage (GTDB taxonomy): Bacteria > Myxococcota_A > UBA9160 > UBA9160 > UBA4427 > JAJDAN01. The sequence goes on from JANQSB010000712.1 coordinate 1,156, forward strand.
GCGGCTGAAAAGGGGCAAAAAGATGGCAGGCGATACGCGGGTCAGGCGGCTCCCGGACGCTCTCGTCGATCAGATCGCGGCAGGGGAGGTCGTCGAGAGACCGGCCTCGGTGGTCAAGGAGCTGGTCGAGAACGCCCTGGACGCCGGAGCCCGGCGGATCCGGGTCGACGTCCGCGAGGGTGGCACCAGCCTGATTGCCGTCACGGACGACGGCCGGGGCATGCCCCAAGGGGATGCCGAGCTCGCCCTGGAGCGCCACGCCACCAGCAAGATCCACGACGCGGACGACCTCGAGGCGATCGCCAGCTTCGGGTTCCGGGGCGAGGCGCTGCCCGCGATCGCATCGGTTTCGCGCCTGCGACTCACCACCCGTCCCGAGGGCGCGAGCGAAGGCTGGGAGATCCGGGTGGAGGGCGGGCGGACCGTCGACGCGCGAGCCTCGGGGGGCCCGACCGGAACCCGGGTCGAGGTCGCCGACCTGTTCGGCGCCGTCCCGGCCCGCCGCAAGTTCCTCAAGAAGCCGCCGACCGAGTGGGGCCACATCAAGGACTGGCTGGGCCGGCTGGCCATCGCGCTACCGGGCGTGCATTTCGAGCTGCGGCGGGACGACCGTCCCGCCGTCGTCTGGCCGGCGACGGACGATCCGCTTGCGCGCATCGCGGCGGTGTTGGGCGAGGAGACCGCATCGATCCTGGTTCCCGTCGTCTTCGAGTCCGCCGGAGGCCACGTGGAGGCCTGGCTGTCCGGTCCGGAGCACGCGCGGACGAACGCCGGCGGACTCCATCTCTTCGTCAACGGCCGGCCGATCCGCGACGCGGTGCTGCGCCATGCGCTGCTCGACGCCTATCGCGACCTGTTGCCTCGCGGGCGCTTCCCGACGGCCGTGCTCTTCCTGACCGTCCCGCCCGGGAGCATCGACGTGAACGTCCACCCCGCGAAGTGGGAGGTGCGCTTCGCGGAGCCGCGGTCGATCCACGAGCTGGTGCGACACTGCGTCCGACAGGCCATGTCCGAGCGACGCTGGCTCGGAGCCGACGCCGCGATGCCCGAGCCCACGACACCCGGCAGCGTGTCGTCAGCGGGCCCGACGACGGCTCCGGCCCGGCGCGTGCCGACCGCCGCGCGCGCTCCCGAGCCCGCGACGCCCGACTGGATCCTCGCCGCCGACGCGCGCCGAGCAGCCGCCCCGGCAGACCGCTTCGAGGCCGCTGGCGCGGATCGCGTGGCCGATCGGGAGCAGGGCGACCGGATCTCCTTCGGCTCCCTGCGCGTGGTCGGCCAGCTGCTGGCCAGCTACCTGCTGGTGGAGTCCAAGCACGGATTGGTGCTCGTGGATCAGCACGCGGCCCACGAGCGCATCCTGTACGAACGCCTGCGCGCCGAGTGGCTCGAAACGGGCGTGGCGCGCCAGCCGCTGCTCGTGCCCGAGACCGTCGAGATGGAGCCCCTGGCGCTGGCGGCCCTGCAGGACAACGAGACGCGCTGCGCGCGGCTGGGCTTCGACCTGGAGATCTTCGGCGAGAGCTCCGCGCTGGTCCGGGCCATCCCGGCGCTCCTCGCCGGCCACAACCCGGCCGAGCTGGTCCGTGGGCTGGCACGAGAGCTCCAGCAGGACGAGCCGGGACACGAGGGCGGCGCCGCGGACACGCGGCTGCTTCACGCTGCGGATCGCGTCTTCGCCACCCTCGCGTGCCACTCGGCGCGACG
>JANQSB010000715.1 GCA_028284295.1 Myxococcota bacterium
CGCCCAGCACCGCCACCACGGCCACGCGCTCCGGCATCTCGTGCGCGCAGGCCAGCGCGTACGGCCCACCGCCCGAGAGACCCGCGACCCCGAAGCGGCCGATCCCCAGTGCATCGCAGACGGCCTCGATGTCGTGTGCGAACTCGACCAGTGTCCGGTAGCCGTGGGGCGTCGAGTCGCCGACTCCCGGCCGCTCGACGGACACGATGCGGACGGCGCGCTGATCCGCGAGACGCCGCGCCTCGGGAGCGATCTGGCGGCGCGCGCCCGGCGTCCCGTGGAACCACAAGAGCGGCCGACCGTCCGGGGGGCCGAACTCCGCGAAGCCCAGACGACGACCGTCGGCGAGCCGCACGGTGCCCTCGAAGCGGGGGTCACGAAGGGTCATGGGGCGAGGATACCGATCCCGTACCACCCCAGGAAGACGACCAGGAAGACCGTGACGGCCAGCATGGCCAGCCACCAGAGCGTCGCCAGAGGCCCTTCCGGCCGGTCGGCCCCCAGGTAGCTGCGGCTGCGTTGCAGCACGCAGAAGCCCAGGTAGGCGGCCGGCAGGAAGAAGCCACAGACGATGTTGGTCGGGACCGCCACCCACACCGCGATGTCGCTCCAGTACACGCATCCGAGCACGCCCGGGACGGGCATCCAGGTCGCCAGTCGGTGCTTCCAGGTCCCGACCGTGAGCCCGAAGAGCTCGACGCCCACGAAGCCGCAGGTGAGCATCTGCAGGGTGATGGACGAGAGCGCCATCCCGAGGACGCCGAGCCCGAAGACCAACCGTCCGGCTCCGTCCCCGATGCTGCTGGCGAGCACACCGGCGGCCTCCACGGGCGAGAGGCGCATGCCCTCGTAGGCGGGGTCGAGGTGGAGGGTGTTGGCGGTGGCGATCACCACCAGGCTGACCGCGATCGTGTAGGGGACGAACATGCCCAGCAGCAGATCGACGCGCGACAGCTCGCGATGTGCGCGCCCCCAGCCGCGTGCCAGCAGGGTGTAGGGGTAGAGGAAGACCATGTTGACCCCCACCGCCGCGGACAGGCCCGAGAGGACCAGGGTGGCGCCTGCGACCCCGTTGCGCGCGTCGGGAACCGAGAAGGACACGAAGCCGCGCCAGATCTCCCCCCAGTCGGAGACCCCGGTGCGCACCACCACCCAGCCGAAGCAGATCACGATGGTCCACACCATCGCCTGCAGCAGCGACTCGTAGACGCGCACCCAGCGCGGCGAGCGACCGTAGAGACCGGAGACCACGAGCGCCCAGCCGAGCACCGCTCCCCCCGCGAGCTCGGGCGACAGCCCGCGCCAGGAGAAGAGCTCCGCCAGGTCGACGAGCACCGCGGAGGCCAGCGCGTACTGGGGGAACTGCCAGATGATCGAGGAGAGCAGCGCCCCCAGCGCCCACGCCCAGGCGAAGAAGGGCCCCGCGTGCTCGCGCATGGCCGGCCAGGGACGACGACCCGTCGACAGGGTCTGCCACGAGACGGCCGAGAGCATGCAGACGCCGAACGCCATCGCGACGGGAGCGACCCAGAGCAGCTGGTAGCCGAAGATCGCGCCGGCGAAGAGCGCCGCCGACACGGTGCCACCGCCCAGGGTCATGGCGCTCTGCAGGTAGCCGGGCCCCAGCAGCTGCAGGTAGCCCCGGAGCCTCCTCGGCAGGGGTTGCCGGGCAAGCGCCTCGAGCCGGGCCCGCTCCCGCGCGAGCTCGCTCGCATCCGGAGGGCTCGCCATCGGCAATCCCACCGCGCCGTCTCGCGCAGGGGACGTGCTCGGGGGCGGCGCGGAGGAGCCGTCGGGCCGGTTCATGGTCTTGGCTAGTCTCCTCGAAGCCGCGCGCGCAGCCAAGCACCGCGGGTGATCGGCGACCGAGCGGAGACACGAGGTGACCCCCCTGGACGAGCATCCCAGCGCACGCATCCGTCCGCGGCGGCGCATCCGGGGCATGTCGGCGGTGCTGCTGCCCTTCACCGACGCGGGCGAGATCGACTGGACGGGCTACCGCGGCCTGCTCGAGGCCACCGCGGCCGCAGGGCTCGTGCCCGCCGTCAACATGGACACGGGCTACGTGCAGCTGCTCGACGAGGCGACCCGCCTGCAGGTGCTCGACACCGCGCGGGAGGTCGTCGGGCCGGAGTTCGTGGCCGGGGCCCACGTGGCCGATGCACCGGGAGAGGCCTTTCGTCGCGACGCCTACGAGGCCGTCATGGGCGCCATCGCAGCGCGGGGTGCGACACCGGTGGTGTTTCCCTCGCACGGCCTGTGCGGCCTCGACGGTCCGGACTGGGCGGGCGCCCATGCGGAGCTCGCACGTGGCTGCGACCGCTTCATCGCCTTCGAGCTCGGCGAGATGTTCGTCCCCTACGGCCGCATCTACGACCTCGACGCCTGGGCGGCGCTGCTCGATCTTCCCCAGTGCATCGGCGCCAAGCACTCTTCGCTCTCGCGCGTGCTCGAGTGGGAGCGCCTGGCACTGCGCGACG
>JANQSB010000008.1 GCA_028284295.1 Myxococcota bacterium
GGTCGCGAGCGGGAGCTCTCGGCCGGGCGGGGGTTGATCGCGCAGTCCATGGCTCCCCGCTGCCCCATGGCGTCGATGCAGTTCTGACAGGAGATGCAGCGGCGGATCTCCCGCACGCGTCCGGCCCGCGCCTTCGCGGGCAGCTCGGGGTCGGCCAGCAGCGGGCGCGCCATGGCGACGAGGTCGGCCTGGCCCTCGACGATCAGCTGCTCGGCGAGGGCCGGATCGTGGATGCGTCCGACGGCGATCACCGGCACCTCGACGGCGCGCCGCACGGCAGCGGCCGCCGCGGCGTTCAGGGCCGGGGGGGCCTGGCTGTCGTTCACCATGCCCGTGACGAAGCGGTCGATCACACCACCGCTCACGTGGAAGGCATCGATGCCGGCCTCTGCGAGGCCGGGGGCGAGCCGCGCCGTATCGAAGCTCTCCCGGCCGCCCGGCATCCGCTCGTAGCCCGAGATCCGCAGCGTGATCGGGAACTCGTCGCCGAGCTCCTGCTTCAGGGCGCGAACCACGCGGACGATCGCCCGCACCCGCCCTTCGCTGCCGCGCGCGTGGTAGGCGTCCCGACGCGCGTTGCGCCAGGGCGTGAGAAAGGAGCCCAGCAGCATGTAGCCGTGGGCCGCGTGCAGCTCGATACCGTCGTAGCCCGCGAGGCGCACCCGCAGCGCCGCAGCGCGGTAGAGGTCGATCACCTCGTCGAGATCGAACTCGCTCATGGCTCGCGAGGTGGTGCGGGTGAGATAGCCCTGGATCGCCGAGGGCCCGATCGACTCGACGCCCGAGAGCTCCGGGCCCAGGCCGTCCGGACCGGGGTGCACCAGCTGGGGCTGGATGCGCGCACCGTGGGCGTGGACCGCCTCGCACAGCACCCGGTGTGCGTCGATCACCGAGTCGTCGTGGAAGCGCAGTGAGTTCGGGACCTCGGGGTGCCGCGCGTCGATCGTCGAGGCCCCCAGGGTCACGAGCCCGACCCCGCCGCGTGCGCGCTCCTCGAAGTAGGCCACGCTGCGCGGGGAAGGCAGCCCGTCGGGCGTCGCGTACAGGTTCTCCATCGGCGCCATGACCAGCCGGTTGCGCAGCTGCATCGCGCCGATCCGGACGGGCGAGAAGAGGCGCGGGAAGCGGGGCGCGGCGCTCACCCGTCCGAGGATAGGGAAGGGGATGGCAAGGGGGCCGACGAAGGAGACCGCGATGCGAGGTGCTCGCGCAGGATTCGCAGCAGCTCCGCGATGGCGGCCGGCGACTGATGCACGCTGTGACCCTCGCCAGTGACCACGTGCTCCGACACCGCACCGGACTGACGGGAGCTCTCGTGCGCCACCACCCCGTCCGAAGCGGATCCGGGCGCGTCTTCTCCGAGGATGGTGTGGAAGGGAACCTCGACGGGCAGCTCGCCCAGGGTCTGCAGCAGCGGATCGCGCGTCGACAGGGCCCGGGGCCCGCTCGGCAATCCCGCCAGGCGGAAGCGGAAGTCGGGCGCGATGCAGTCCCGGTTGTCGCGAAGCACGCGCTCGAAGGTGTCGGCCTCGTGCCCCGGCAGCACGATCCACGAGGCGACGAAGCGTGCCAGCGCGCTGTCCGCCAGGCGGCTGCCCCGATGGGGGGTGGCGATGAAGATCGCCCTCTGCACGGACGGGTCGCGCGTGAAGAAGAGGAAGCTCCGCATGGCGTCGAGGTCTTCCGGCGTGGCGACGAGCTCTTCGGGCGGCACCTTGAACGCGGCGTTCCACAGGGCGTCTCCGCTGGTCGAGACCAGCGTCTTGGTGAGCAGCCCGCCCTTGCTGTGGGCGACGACGACCAGGTGCGTCGACGCGAAGTCCTGCCCGCCGGGATCGAGGGCGCGCCGCAGGGCGGACAGCTGCTCGCGGAAGTCGGCGGCGGCATGGAGGAAGGGAATGCCGGTCGGGTACACGGCATGCCAGACCTGATATGCGCCGTGCAGTCGCGCGTCGCCGAACACCTCGTTGGTGAGCTCCATCCAGGTCAGCGGACTCGACACGAGACCGTGGATCATCAGGAGCGGAATCCGGTCCGGATCGTAGGGCTCGAGCAGGAAGATCCCCGACTGGTGGGCCACCTCGTTGTGGTCGAAGGCGCCCGTGATCGCCGTGCGCTCGAAGACGGTCCGCGACAGCAGCAACGAGTACGGGGCCGTGAAGTCGGCCGCCACCGGCTGCAGGCGGTCGTCGACCCGGACCTCCGGAACGCGCACCGGGTCGACCAGTCGCAGGGAGGCCCGGCCCGCGTCGTCGACGGACGAGAGCGCGGTCAGGGGTCGCGTGATGCCCTCGGGCGGGTAGTAGAAGGGGTCGTCTGCCGACTTCTCCCGGAACCCCACCAGCGGGACCCCCACACCATCGCGAACGTGGCGACTGCGCAGGCCGTGGATCTCGAGATCCTCGCTGGGAATCAGGCGGTCGAAGTACGCGGGGTCCCAGACACCCTCCCGGTGTGCGAAGGACTCCGCGGGGCGACCCGTGCGGGAGAACGCGTCCGCGAGCTCCACCACCGGAGGCCTGCCGGCTTCCTCCCGGAGCTCGACTCCCACCGGGCTCGACGCGCAGGCGAGAAACGAGCCGAACCCCGCCAGAACGGCGAGACGGACGCTTCCGGTGCAGCCCTGCCCGCTCCGATCCGAAGTGCCCGCGCGGCGACGCGCTCCGAGGACGCGAGCTACCAGGGGTGCAGGCGGACCGGAAGCTCGGCGAAGCCCTTGACGAAGCTCGACTTCACCCGGACGGGCTCGCCCACCACCTCGACGAGGCGGAAGCGCTCCATGATCTCTTCCCACAGCACCCGCAGCTGCATCTCGGCGAGCCGACTGCCCATGCAGAAGTGCACGCCCCAGCCGAAGGAGAGGTGCTGCTTCGAGTTCTTGCGGTCGATCAGGAACTCGTTCGCCCGCTCGATCGCCGATTCGTCGCGATTCGCGGACACGTACCACATGACCACGCGGTCGCCCTCGCGCAGCTGCTGGCCGCCGAGCTCGGTGTCGCGCGTGACGCGGCGACGCATGTAGGCCAGGGGCGTCTGCCAACGGATGATCTCGTTGACCATGTTCGGGATCAGGCTGCGGTCCTTGCGCAGCTTCTCGTACTCGTCGGGATTCTCGTTCAGGGCCAGGACCCCGCCCGAGATCGAGTTCCGCGTCGTGTCGTTGCCGCCCACGATCAGCAGGATGAGGGTGCCGAGGTACTCGAGCGGGTCCATGTCCTCGAAGGCCTCCGAGTTCGCCATGGCGGTCACGAAGTCGAGGTCCTTGCTCGTGGCCCCCTCCCGCTCCTTCCAGAGCTTCGTGAAGTAGGCCAGGCACTCGCGGAGAACGGTCTCGCGGTCGTCGACGCTGAGCCCCATGTCCGCCAGCTGCTCGTCGCTGGCCGTCGTCACGTCCGACCAGTGGGTGAGCTTGCGACGCTCCTCCCAGGGGAAGTCGAACATGGTGGCCAGCATGCCGGTGGTCAGCTCGATGGAGACGCGGTCCACCCAGTCGAAGCTCTCGCCGACCGGCAGGCTCTCGAGGATGTCGATCACGCGCTCGCGGATCAGGGGCTCGAGGCGCTTCAGGTTGCGGGGCGAGGCGACGGGCTGCACGACCTTGCGGTGGGCGTCGTGACGCGGACCGTCCATCGAGATGAAGCCCGCCCGGAGCGGGAACTCCGGGTCCGGGTCCGGGATCACGATCGTCGGCTCGGAGGAGAAGAGCTCGGGGTTCTTCTCGACGTAGACGATGTCGTCGAACTTCGTCACCGACCAGTACGGCGGGATCTCCTCGCCGTCGCCCTTGCAGAAGTGCACGGGCGCCTCCTTGCGGAGGCGCTCGAAGTAGCCCCACAGGGTATCGGTCTCGAAGAGCTCCGGATCGGAGGGATCGATCTCGTCCAGCGGGATCGAGTAGGGGTCGGCACCGGCCTGACCCTTGGAGGGACGCGGTGTGAATTCGGTCGAGCTGCTCATGGGATCTCCTGGACGCGCGAGTGTAGCCTGCGCCCGTGGTTCACACCGCCGTCCCGAGCGAGCTGCCCGGAGCGGTGTCGAGGTCGACGCGCGGGGGGATGGTGTTCCAGCCCAGACGCTCGGCCCCCCGGACGAGGCCGTAGTGGACCACGGGGATGAGCACGAGCGTGAAGACGGTGGAGAAGGTCAGGCCGCCCACGACCGCGATCCCGATCGCCTGGCGGCTCTCCGCCCCGGCGCTGGTGGCCAGGACCAGGGGCAGGGCGCCCAGGATCGAGGTGGTGCTCGTCATCACGATGGGCCGGAAGCGGGTGCGTCCGGCCGCCGCCAGCGCCTCCAGCAGGTCGACGCCGCGAGCCCGCTCCTGGTTGGCGAAGTCCACCAGCAGGATCGAGTTCTT